>NZ_JASDDE010000017.1:0-70981 GCF_030407565.1 Pseudoalteromonas sp. APC 3694 | reverse complement strand
TACGACAGAATCGCTTGGTAATTAAGATACGACAAAGTCGCTTGGTGTTAACACAGCAACATGTAGTAGCTCATATTTGATCTTACAGCTTAGGAGAATTAGTTTAGACTTCACCTGACAAGCAGCTATGAATTTTCAAGAGACGGTCAAGCTAACTCATTTTTGGACAAAATGAGTTATGGTTGGAGTTCGCTTTGGATCGTAAAACACATTGATTGTATGGATACAGCGGATTTACGATCCTTAAATTATTCTACTGGAAAGAATCCATACCGACCAATTTCCTTGTTCTTAGAAAAGTGGTAGTAAGTCATCTTTCGTTTCAAATCTTCATCTGGCTCTTGGTTCTCAAACACGATTATTTGCTTATCTTTAAACGAATCACAAAGATCAATGTAGAAAGCAAAAATCATATCTTTTTGTAGTTGAACCTCATCATCATTCTCATCATTGTCACCCGCTCGATAAGTGGTCAAAGGAGAATCCAGAATTACAAAATTTGGATGGCGTTCAAACTTAGACAAGTATTCCATTAAGCCTAGTGAAAAAGCTGCATACGAAATTGCTCGGTATCCTTTACCAAAATGGGACCTTGGCTTGCCACTAATTACCAAATCCCTAGTTTTCATATCAAAAGTAACGTTTTCATGTCCGGGAAATGACCAACGCTGTAAGATTGCACTAATGTTCTTACACAAGGCTGTTAACTCGGTACTAAAATCAGGAAGTACATATTTTGCAGTTCTCTCTTCAAGCTGGACACGCAATTCACCTATTTCTTTCAATAAGCTTTCACGAGAATCCACTATGGCTCTTTGTTTCAAAAATTCATTCTTTTTACTATTTAATAGCCGAATAGCTACGTTATAGTCCTTAAATTTCGAAGATATATTCCCTTCGATAATTTCCGATAGCTCTTTAACTGCTGCTTCTTTTTGATCTATCTCTTTTGCAAGCATTTGATACTCATGCTTTAAATCCTCGATTGAATCAGTTAACCCTTTAACTTGAAATTTATTTTTATTAATTTCCGCCTTAGTGCTTTGCACTAATTGCTTTAGCTCTTTTACATCTTTTTCTTGTTCAAACTCTTGTCCGCAAGTAGGGCAATTGGCCATCTCGTATAGCTCAACAAAAGAAGCTGCTTCACTTCCTGCCTCTAACCTTTCCAAGTCAGAGTTATATTTCTCAATTAAAAGGCTAAACCTCCCCTGTAGTAGAAGGTTTTCTTTTTCTGCTTCACGTAATTTACTAAGATCACCCCTGAACTTGTTTCTATTAGAATCAAGTTCACTATTGGCTGCAACCAGAGCGGTTAGTTCGTCTTGAGCCTTAGATAACGATTCCTCTAACTCATTCAGTTCTGAGTCTAACTTTTCTGTTATGGACTTTACTTCTTCATGGTTAGTAAATTTCTTGGCAACATATTCCTCCAAAGCTTTGACACGCGATTCTACAGCTCCTTCTGTATCTTTTTGTTGTTTCAACTCTTTGACTTCTGAATCATCTACACCAGTGAGTAGAGTTTTAAGTAGTGATGTTTCTTGAGTATACTCTCGCTGGCCTTCACCCAGAGGTGAAGATTCGGTAATTATCCGTCCTTCATCGACCAAAAATAATTTACTCAGTACGCGCAATGTCAAAGAAGAGGTTTTTAAACTCTGTACACCTTTTACTAATACTTTGTCGTTTAAGCCCAATTTTCCGAGTATATGTGCCGATAGATTATTTTTTCCTTTGTGGCTTGGGCTTAAAACAATTGTTTCTGACTCTGTACCATCTGGCTCAACTTTAATTAGAGTAACTTTAGGTTTGGCAGTAGATACCTCCCTCCGAAGAATAAAGCTTTCATTTTCGTCAACTTGAATTTCTGCTTCAATGGTATTGTAGCCTTTAGCTTCGTCAATATTTTTAGGAGGCTCTTCACCACCAAAAATATACTGAAAACACTTGATGACATATGACTTACCAGTATCAGATGCACCAGCAACAACATTGAGTCCTTTATCAAAGCAAAGTTCAGCCTTCGGTTTGCCTTTTCCTGTTGCGGATATTCTTTTAATAATCATGCCGAACTCGATACTCCTTTTCTTAACTCCATTATTGGTATCTGGATAATCCAATTGTAATGCTCAGACAACCAACTTAATCGTTCCCAAATTTTGATGAAATAACTTGAATTTAAGCAGCTAACAAAGCTACTTGTATTTTCATTCGCACAAAAAGATTTTCCATTTTCATCATAGTGAACATCAATTAGCCCTTTTTTAATAAAAAACAAAAGCGACTTAGGTAGCAACTCTCTCCGTTGTGCAATTTCTGCCAAATGATTTGGGACAGCAGGATGAAGGTTTGATGGCCCATTAAATTCGCTTGAATACAATAGCGCGTAATCTAATAAGACCAATTCATCTATGTCGAATTTCTTCCCTTCCATACTCGAAAGTATCAGTGCGGCTCTAGTTGCCAATTCAACATCACTATTAAATATCTGAGGGACTTTAAGTTTTACTTGTTCCATTTTAAAGATCCTTTATTCACCAATTGGTGGCAAGCGCCTTTCTTGTCACGATTACTCATGTATAGATTTAATGGATGCGATGAAAATGAAACTTGTGTTACGTGATTCGAGATAGCCAAATATTTATCCCAGCCATTGTTGTGAACCATCAGGACGAGGCTAGAAATTGCTTCATAACAGTCTTCAAGCAAATTTTCGTATGTATCAGGAGGCATTGAGTCTCTGGAAAATTTTTCTAAGCTTTCTGCTGAATAGAAGTTTTTACGCGCACTTTTTAGTTCCATCAAAAACTCAGGAAAGGCTTCTAAATTATCAACAGAACTCACCTGAGATTCTATAGACTCAATTGCCTTTAATAACTCTTCAATATATTTCAATTCATTACTTTGAATATCATTTGGAGGTGTTGCAGGGGCTGGTCGATCAAACTCTAATGCTCCAAATCTTCTTATGTAATAAGGAGTATGATTTTTATGTAATTCGATAAGCCTCAACTGTGGAATTTGATCAAATATTGTAAAATCAACATCATGCTCAACAAATTTAAGAAAATCACCTTCTAGGCTTACACTCTTTGTCGTGGTGATTTTGTCTTTACACTTTTTATCCCAACCAGAAATGAGTTCTGCTTTCAGCTTTTTAGAATCTTTAAGGGCATTAAGGCTAATGCCATTTAAGCCACTTTTAGCAACAAAGTAATATTTTGCAGGCATAGAAAAATGCCCTTGATGTGAGTGGTGACAAAGCTTACCTATTTCTAAAAGAATATCTGTCAAATTCAATGATGAGCTGTAATATTTACACTGAAAATTTTCCCAACTTCCATCTGGAGTGTAAGCAATAACATCACGCCCCATATCACCAGCTCCTCCAACCCGATTGACTCGCAAATACTGTGTTTTCCAATAAGTTGCTAGTTCGCAAGTAAAATCTTCCCAATCGTCTTCGTCCATATGCAGTAATCGCTTTAATGGCGATATAACTTCACCAGTTAAAGCGGATACTGCCGACAATGGAGCATTTGCAATTTTTGGGGAGGGGATCTCGTTTTCTAGTTCCATCTATGTATAAATCATCCAAATTTATTTTTCTGCTTATTATCTTCCTATATTTTACTTAAAAAATATACCGTTATAGCAAGCAGAACGACTAAAGCTCATATTACCGTATTTCGTAGCGAATGGGGTCACGTAGCGAATGTAGCGAATGCAGCGAATGGGGTCAAATCTTGACTTCACATATTAAGAATCTTCAATGTCTGCTCATGGCACAGAGACGTCCTTCGGCTCTAGCTCATTTTTGTCCATTGACGAGTTATAAATATAACTCGTCTTTGCCCCTTTATGAGTTAACTCAAATACCCTATAGGTCGGCTTTGAGCGAGAAGCGGACACTGAGGTTTGCTAAATATCGTCGTTAATTGATTTGTTAAACTACTCTTTGCGCATATATTTATGGAAATGAGCGCTGCGCGCATATTGATTCACTTAACTTTACCTAAAAAATTTAGAAAACTTAGTGATAGTAATACCTTAGGTAATTTGTTAAAACATATATAAAGTATATAAATGAGCGTGGACTCGGCAGGAATATGCGAGATGAGCGCACTATTAAATTGCAAGGAGGTAATGTATGTCATTTTCAGACATGATGAATGATCAATTATTGTTGCGTAAACAAAGTGGTAAAGTCGTAGAAGGTATAAAATCAGCTGTAACCCCTAATGTAATAATAACTGAGCGTTATGATGTACCAATTGAATCGGGTGACCTCTTAGTCCGTAAACTTCCTAGTGGGCTTGAGGAAACTTTTAAAATTATAGATCCCGGCTTTTATCAAGGCATGAGTGGATTATCCTCTGGGTACAAAATTTCTTACAAGAAACTAGGAATTCCTGAAGCTGAAGCCGCAATTAAAAATATAACTTATAATTTTCATGGTCATAATGCTCGCGTAAATAATAACTCAACGGATAACTCTAATAACGTTGTAAATATAAATAATGAATTATCTGAAAGTGTTGAGGCTTTAAAGGCTGAAATAAACCGCCTTGAATTATCGGCCGAAGAGAAATCTGAAGCAATAGAGGTCGTTAGCGCAATAGAAGAACAGTGTAAAAATGAACGTCCAAGTAAGGTTGTTGTAAGCGCACTGATTAAGTCTTTGCCAACAGCAGCATCCATAGCTTCAATTGGCTCCCTTATTGTTTCGTTACTCTAAAGCCAGCAGTAATTACAATTTAACAAACGCATATTGTCGGATTGGTTTTCCGCTGCGCACCAAACCAACCGCAATTGAGGTTTTCGATGAATCATACATTTATAGATAGATATTTTGAGAGCCAGCGTACATTGTTAGGGCTTGAATCAATCGATAAGCATGATGTAAATAGCTTGTTCACGTACTTGAACAACCTGCATTCAACAGCAGATAAGCTCAAAGAGTTATTTGATTGCAATATCAAAGACTTTCCTGAATTTAAGCTATTAAGAATTATTAGAAACTACTTTCATCATGTGGGTGATGTAGACGATGTTCGAATGCTAGTTTCTATAGAGGAAAATGTATATTTTGATCGTGTGCAACATTTAATCATTCCATTTGAAACTTTCGCAAAAAGTGTTAAGTCGTTTATCGATAATGCAATGGTGCCAGAAAGTAATAGGCAGTATGAGAAAAAGTTAAACTTTGTGAAAAAAGAGATGGCTTCAATTTCTGGATGCTATTCGTACAATGAAGACCTTCTAAATAATATGAAGATATTTTGTAACAAGCCTTCACTAAAACTTGATGGTGAGGTCTATGAACTTGGGTGCGATCTATTCAGGTTTATCTTTAACGTTACAAACTTGATTGCTGAAAAATGCCAAAAAATAGATGAATTAGCATGCAAACCTATCATCAAAGAGCTAGGTAATGAATTCTCAGTATCAAACAACATTAATCAAATAGATATGTATTGCACACCAAACAAAGTTCCAATAACTACGACTCAAGGAATGGTTTACGCAAAGAAAGTCGAACTAGTAAATGAAAAAACGCTCACAAAAGCCGTGGGGCGGACTCAATACACTCGCCTTTTATTGCGGCGGCTCAATGTCTGAGATTGGCACTGAGCCGAACTTCGGCAAAGAGCGATAAGCAGACGGTCGGTTAAACTCGTTTTTGGACAGAAATGAGTTAAAGCCGACCAGTGGTTCTATGCCAAAAGCGGACTTGGTACAAAACAAAGGCACCTCTTGCTTCTATCAAAAGGTGCCTTCTTATTTTGTTAAAAGTCGTTTTTATCTTTAACCGATATAACTTGACCGTTTTTTGCAATTTGGAAGTAAAGCTTATCTTCGTTGCTAGCATTAGATGCACTAACTACATAGAAATTGTCTTCAACGCTAGCAATCGAAAGTTGCGACTTATCAATATTTTTCCATGACTCATCTAACTTACCGACTTCAAAACCAGCGCCTTTAAACGTCATTTTTTGAATATGTGTTGCAGCGATGATAACAGCTTTCTGACCGCTGATGACACCATGATCTCCATGTGCCTGTACATTACTAGTTAGCAAGGCACCACAAAGCGCAACGATTGATATTAGTTTGTTCATTTTAGTCTCCATTTGGTATGAAATTCGTAAAGTTAAATTCGTTATTGTTTAAGGCCAATAACTTCGTATTGCCCTTTAACCAGTAGCTGTACTGACACTGGTTTATCTGATTTGTTTTTCCAGTACCAACCATGAGAGCCTGCAAATGGGGTGGTATAACTGCCTTTCATTTCATTAGTTGTAGCAATAGCATAGCTTTCAAAATATCCCGTTGTGTCACCTTCAGGCTCACCATGTAAATCGAAGTACAATGGAGCACCATCGGTTAACCATTCATAAGTCATTTTTTCATGCTGCTTCATATAAAATTTATATTCGATGCCGCGTCCCGCAGGGACTGTCACTTCTATTGTTTGAAACTCATCCGTGCCTTTAGTTGTCTCTAATGACGTTGTTTCCATTTCAGCCGCTTGTGCAAGTGCTGTTAAACCTAACTTGTTGCCAATACCTGTCGGATCGATGTTGTACTCTGCTGGTAAGATAAAGGTAACCAGTGCAATAGCCGCGACAACGACTGCTGAAATACTCGCTTTAACGAGTGTTTTGGTACTAACTGTATGTTGCATAAAATTCTCTTTTATTTCTGTATTTCTATAAGTTAAAAATCGATTAAATAGTAAAGTAACCAGTAAGTTGTAAGCCCATCAACATCACACCAGCACTCATTAGTGCAGTATTCGTGACTGTCGAAAAATGTTGAAATGACGGCAGTTTTCTCCATGCATTTATCATGATCAAAATAAGTGCGAGCGCAGCAAATTGACCAAGTTCAACACCTAAGTTAAAGGCAATCAGGTTGGTAATAAGACCTTCATCAGCTAGGCTAAATTCTTGTAATTTGGTAGCTAAACCAAAGCCATGAAATAGACCAAAAATCAGCACCGCCCATTGGGTATTAGGCTGCCAATTAAAACAACGCTTAAAGCCACCTAGATTATCGAAGCCCTTGTAAATTACGGAAAAACCGATAATGGCATCAATTAAATAAGCGTTGACCTGTATGTCACTTAACACACCAAATAACAGAGTTGTACTATGTCCAATAGTAAACATGGTGACGTACAACAGTACGTCACGGCTACGATATAAAAAGAAGATAACACCCACTAAAAACAATAAGTGGTCATATCCCGTTATCATATGTTTAGCGCCTATGTATAGGAATGGAATAAACTGAACACCTGTATTCTGTTCCAAAAACGCTCTGGTTTTATCATCAACACCGTGAGCAAAGGCTTCAATGCTAACAAGTGCCAGCAACGCAACTGCCAAATAGGTTAACGCTTTAATCATATTATTTGGCATCTTGAGACTCCAATACTTCAACATCAGTCAAAATAGACTCCTTTTCTTTGTGTAAAATTCTGTATAAGGCAGGAATGACAAACAGAGTCAAAATCGTTGACGAAATAATGCCACCAATGACTACTGTTGCGAGAGGTCGCTGAACCTCTGAGCCAATCCCTGTATTTAAAGCCATCGGAATAAAACCTAATGATGCGACCAAGGCGGTTGTTAATACAGGGCGAAGTCGAGTAAGTGCACCGTCAAATATTGCTTTATCAAGTGCCAATCCATTTTTACGTAACTCTCTAATGAACGACACCATAACCAGTCCATTTAGAATTGCTATGCCCGATAAGGCAATAAAACCAACGGCTGCCGAAATTGAGAACGGAATATCACGTAACAATAGAGCAGCTATACCACCTGTTAATGCTAATGGAACACCTGTGAAGATGATCATTGCATCTTTAAATGAGCTAAGCGCTAGTATCAACAATCCGACAATCATAATTAAGGTGACTGGTACAACAATACTCAGTCGCTCAGAAGCGGATTGCAGTTTTTGGTAGGTGCCGCCATATTCCACCCAGTAACCAGCCGGAATTTCAACACTTTCATTAATTGCAGTTTGGATATCCGCAACAAAACTTCCTAAATCTCTTCCGCGAACATTGGCAGTAACCACAACCCTACGCTTACCATTTTCGCGGTTAATTTGGTTAGCACCAGATACAAGCTCAATTTCAACAAGTTCTTGCAGTGGCACTGAATGACCGTCAGCCAACATAATCGGTAAATAAGGAAGTTCATCAATATTATTTCGTTTTGATTCTGCTAGGCGTACTACAATATCAGAGCGCACATCGCCTTGATAAAACTTACCTGCGACAGTACCACCCATCGCAGTTGCCACTTGAGATTGCACTTGGCTAATACTAATACCAAACTGCATCAATTTTTCACGCTTTGGTACTAAGTTAAGCAGTGGTAATCCCGTTGTTTGCTCGACTTGAATGTCTGCAATGTTATCAACTTGCGAAATAGCACCTTCTATCTCATCACCTAATGCGGTTAAAGTTTCAAAATCATCACCAAATACTTTAATGGCAAGCTCGGCTCTAACCCCAGCTAATAGCTCATTAAAACGCATTTGAATGGGCTGTAAGAACTCATAGCGGTTGCCCGGAATCGGCTCAACAAGTGCGGCCAATTCTTCTACGATTTGTGCTTTAGTTTTGTCTGGATTAGGCCATAATTCACGAGGCTTTAAGATAATAAAGTTATCTGCAACACTTGGTGGAACCGCATCGGTTGCCACATCTGCCGTGCCTATCTTAGCAAAGACACGTTCAACTTCTGGCATTTGCTTAATTTTATCTTCTAACGATTCCTGAAGTGCTACAGCCTGAGATAGTGACGTACCGGGAATACGTAAGGCGTGCATGGCAATATCACCTTCATCCAGATTAGGCGCAAATTCACTACCTAACTTAGTCGCTTGATAGCCAGAAAATATAACTAAAAGTGATGCCGCAATTATCACTAACCAACGTGCTTTCAATACCCATTTCAAAGCAGGTTTATAAAGGACCGCAGCGCCACGAATAAGTGGACTGTGCTTTTCTTTTACTGGCTTTTTAAATAGTAAGGCAACCATTGCTGGTACGAAGGTTACCGAAAGCAACATAGCACTCAGTAATGCAATAACTACAGTGATCGCCATTGGATGGAACATCTTTCCTTCTACGCCTTCAAGAGCGAAGATAGGCAGATAAACTACGGTGATAATAAATACACCAAATAATGCGGGACGTATCACTTCTCTTGTTGCTTCGAACACTAACTCTAAGCGTTCTTTTAGCGATAACGGGTTATTTCCAGCCTGACTTAGCCTGCGGAGACAATTTTCTACGATAATAATGGCACCATCGACTAACAAACCAAAATCTAACGCCCCCAAACTCATCAAGTTTGCACTCACCCTTGTATGCACCATACCTGTTACTGTCATCAACATGGCAAATGGGATCACTAATGCGGTTAAAAATGCAGCCCTGAAATTGCCTAGTAGTACAAAGAGCACAACAATAACCAAAATGGCCCCTTCAATTAGGTTGAGCTGTACGGTTTTTAAGGTTTTATCAACTAATTTAGTGCGGTCATAAACAGCGGTTGCGACAATCCCTTCTGGTAAAGTGGCGTTAATTTCTTTGAGCTTTTCTCCCACGGCATGGGCAACGGTGCGGCTGTTTTCGCCAATAAGCATGAACACCGTACTCATCACCACTTCACGACCATTTTGTGTAGCAGCACCAGTTCTTAGCCCTTTACCGTTTTCAATATCGGCTACGTCTTTTATATAAATTGATGAACCATCAAGCGACTTAAGCGGAATATTACCAATGGCAGTCATATCAGTAACCTGACCGGGCAGCCTTAATAACCACTGTGCGCCATTTTGCTCTATAAAGCCTGCGCCTTGATTTTGATTGTTTTGTGCGATGGCATTAACCACATCGGCTTGTGATAGTCCAAAAGCAAGTAGCTTTTCAGGTTTAAAGGCGACTAAAACCTCCCGTTCAAATCCGCCTATAGGGTTCACCTCTACAACACCGGGTACACGCATTAACTGTGGTCTTATGGTCCAGTCATGTACGGTTCGTAAATCCATTGGTGTAATAGGCGTGCCATCAGCATGTGTTGCATCAGGCTCAGCATCAACCGTGAACATAAAGATTTCACCAAGACCTGTAGCTATTGGCCCAAGTTGAGGCTCTAAGCTTTGAGGCAACTCAGCTCGTGCCGCAGACAAACGTTCATTGACTAGCTGACGGGCAAAATAGATATCCGTATCATCGCTAAATATCGCTACCACTTGCGATAAACCGTAGCGAGAAACCGAACGCGTATAGGTTAAGCCCGGTAAACCTGATAACGCAGTTTCTAACGGAAAGGTTACTCTTTGCTCAACTTCCAAAGGTGTAAAACCAGCCGCCTCAGTATTGATCATTACTTGAACATTGGTGATATCTGGTACAGCATCAATGGGTAGTTTGGTAAAGTTCCAGATACCAAGCCCTGAAACAGCAAGTACCATCACCATCACAAGGAATTTGCGCTTTATTGAAAAGCGTAAAATTGATTCCAACATTTATACGCTCCTAATGATCATGTGATGCGCCAGACTTTTCAATGTCGGCTTTTAAGATGTAGCTATTATCAGTCACGTATTCTGTACCTGTTTTTAATCCACCTAGAACTTCAATCCATTCACCTCCGGCTCTTCCAAGCTCAAGCATACGGACTTCGTATTGTTTACCGACTTTGGCATAGACAACGGTGAAATCTCTAAAACTTTGCAAACCAACACGCTTAACAGCAAGCGGCACATCGATTGTTGCTACTTCAATATTTGCTTTAACGAAGTTTCCTTCTGCAAGTTCAGCATCTGCTAATTCAACCCAAACCATTCTTGCTTGATCATCTCTCACGCTTGGCTCAATAAATGACACCTCACCTACAAGGGGGTTCTCATGACCTTCAATGTTTAACGTAACTGGCGTTTCCAGTTTAACCTTGGAATAATCCGAAGGATAAACCGCTAATTTGGCAATATGGCGATTAAAATTGGTAATGGTGAGTAAGGTTTTACCATTGGTTTGCTCACCCGCGTTTGCGAATAACTGGGTAATAACACCATTAATGGGCGCTTTAATAACGTAGGGCTTAAGACTTTCATTACTTTCTACTGTGAATAGCGTTTGCCCTTTTTTAACGATTTCACCGAAATTGACGTGTAATTTGGTGATTTCACCATCAAAACGCGCTGCAATGTTTCGCTTAGCGCCCACAGGTAAACTTAATTTTCCATAAGCAGGAATGGTTTGATGAATTGTCGCAGGGCCTGCAATTTCAGTGTTGATTTCCATTGCATCGGCAACTGCCTGTTCAATTGTGGTGCGACCCTCGAAGTTGTCATATCGCCAATTGTACTTTTTACCCTGATAAGTTGCTTCAATGGCAACGACAAAAGAGTGAGGCTCATAAATCACCATATCACCGCGAAGAAAGTCACCTTGGGCATTGAAGTTAATATCATCAGTGCCATCGCCTAGACGGATTAACTTTACGTTTAAACTAACTTTCGCTGGGTCAATAGGTTGCCCTTCATTTGTTGCCCAAACACGAAATTCTGGCGGCACGCCTGTTTCAAAAATAGAGAGTTCAATTGCAAAATCACCTTCTCGTAACATGCGCCCACGGTGTGGACCTTTCTCTGGTTCAGCTTGCTCAGCCGCAGGTGATGATGCCGCAACAGCATTAGGTGCGACGACGCCTGTTAATGAGATAAGTATCGCCAAACTCAATGACGACAGGATATTTTTATTTTTCATAAGTTTGCTCACGGTTCTACTCGCTATCACTAACGGACACGCCAGTTAGGCGTTGAATTTCAATATGTTGTAAGTGCAAAGATTGATAAGAATCAAGTAACTGATTTTGGGCGCTGAGTAGCTCTCTACGGATATCACTCCACTGGTTGTAGCTAAGTTTGCCGATATCAAATGCCTGACTTGCTTCAGTCAATGCGGTTTCTAGTACAGGAATAATTTCAGCTTGAATCGTTTCAATGACATGGTGGGAATGCGCCATTTCTTGCAATAGCACATAAAGCTGTGCATCAAGTTTCTGCATTAACGCTTGTTGCTGACTTGCCAGAACATCTTGTTTTGCGCGTAAGGCAGCTATTGTTCCTGCATTTCTATTTTCACTTCCCCAAGGAATAGAGACACCCGCCACTAAACCAAAATCATTGGTCGTTTCATATCGTCTTAGTCCAGCAGTGAATTGCCACTGAGGTTTGGCTTCAATACGTGCGAGTTCCATTTGAGACTGGGCGATACGTTGTTCATTAGCAAACTGCTGTATTTGCGGGATTTGCTTAAGCTTGTTTAGTTGGCTTTCTACAGATGGAATTTCCGGCTTAAGCATTAAATTCCCCGTTAACTTAAGCTCTGCCTGAGGCTTACCCCATAAGGATGACAGTTGATAATGGCTGGCTTTTAATTCGTGCTCTAAATCTTCGACAGCGAGATTTCTTCGAATTAGCTCAGCTTGAGCCAAGCGCATTTCAACAGTAGAACTTTTGCCTGCTTTTACTCTTTTGGCAATAGCGTCAACCACTTCCTGTGCCTGAGATACCGCTAATTGATTGAGTTTCAGGCGCTCTTGTTTTATCAAGATTTCAACAAACTGCTTAGCAACAATCGCAGATAAATCGAGGGCTTTTATTTTTTGCTCGACTATTACTGCACTTGCTTGGCTTTTTGCCGCATTAACTCTGCCATCAATTTGATCTTGTTGAAGCAACCAAGAGTAGGTGAGCGTTGATTGCATACTTTTTAATGCACTATGCTCACCAGTCCCTAACGCATCTTCAATCATTAAACCTATTTGAGGACGCTCTCCAATTCCAGCTTGCTCGATATTACCTTGCCACAAGGCTTCTTGAGCTATCAAGGCTTTTAATTCAGGATGACTTTGTAGAGTCATGGTCACAGCCTTGCTTAAATTTATAACCTGATGTGATGACTGTGATTGCTGCTGGATTTGCGCATTAGCCAAAAAGGGAGTTGATGTTACTAAACCAGCCCCCGTTGTTAAAAATAGACCAACAGCCAAAAACCGATTGCCGGTCGGTTTTTTTCTGTTGCTTTTATAAAGATTAAATCTCATTCCATATCCTTAATTAATGGATGAAAAAAGTTTCGATAAAGTGATGAAAACTATCGACAGTGGATGCCGCTAGTACTGGCATAGTTGCCAATAATGCTAGAGTAATGATGAAAGTAGTAAGTGACGGTTTATTAATTGGATTTAATAAACCTTCAACACGAAGACTCGTGTAATCATGTCCGAAGTAGCTAACAGACGCCTGATCGCAATCCGTAGGAAGTGCTTTTTGAAGTCTAGCGACATCAATTAATGTCTGTGCGATATCATGGTGGTCGTATTCTTTTGTGACCTCATTGTCGGCCATCTTTTCCGTCATTAAGACATATTGCTCGATTAGGGTTTGTTTTATACGTGACGGATAGAAGCTGGCAAGTGCCGTGAAAAGCACTTTAAATAACGGGTCTCTTGCCGTTACATGAGCCAGTTCATGATTAACGATGATATTAAGTTGTTCATCGCTAACTTGGGTTTGTAGTCCGGTTGATACATATATCTTGGGAGATATAAAACCTGTAGTAAAGGCAACAGGCACTTTAACAGGCATCAATAAATATTGATTGCCATTAGTCGTCCTAGCATCTTGTGCATCAGTAAAGCTTAGTAAACTCGATAATGCGATGGACTGTTTGGTTCTAGCAAAGGTAGTCTTAGTTACGCGCCAAGCTAAATAGATTAGTGCTAAAAGTAAGGTTAACGCGTGCCAACTTGAAAAGCTAAAAATATCGATATGGTGCCAATGGGCAAAATCTTCGAACCAGCTTATGTTAAAAACTTTATCAAACCCTAACGAGTAAGGCATAAAGTAACTAATACAAGAAAAGGCTATCCACCAAGGTGCACTCACTAGTGACCACAATATAAACTTTTGACTATTAAAACTGACTTGTTCGAGTCTGAACAACACAAAACGAGATACGACAGCAACAGTTGCAATACCTATCACAAATGCAAGCACTGAAACACTGAGCAAATTTAGAACGATTGCCATATCTCCAACTAACATAATTAAGCCCGCTCCTTTCTAAGCTGGCGTTGTTTCTCGATCATTTTTTCTAATGTATCGAGTTGTTCGTCATTAAGCTGTGCCGAAGCAGAACTGAACGCAGCAATTAAGCTATTTTCACCATCATCAACAAAGTCACTGGTTACATTTGAAATAAGTTGAGCAATTAAGCCTTCACGATCTACTCTGGCTGAATAACAATACGCATGGCCTTGTTTAGTGCGTTTAAGTAATTCTTTTTTAAATAACCTATCAAGCGTACTTTGGATAGTATTTAACGAATTACCACGAGCTAACCCCAGTACTTTATGTACTTGCTTTGCATCCGCTTCTTTCACATTCCAGAAATGTTGAAGCACTAACTTTTCTAGTTCACCTAACTGCATAACACTTTACTCTATTTAATTCGTTGGCTATATTGTCACAACAAAAACCGATAGGCAATCGGTTTTTTCATTTAAGGACATTATATGGGTTGGCTAATAACTAAGTATTTGATCACCGCTACGGTCATTGTCGCGGCATCAGAGCTAGCAAAACGAAATGATAAACTAGGCGCACTAATAGTGGCCTTACCGACAGTCACAATTTTAGCCATGATTTGGTTATATGTTGAAAAGCAGCCGTCAGAGAAAATAGCCAATCACGCTTGGTACACCTTTTGGTATGTACTTCCCACATTGCCCATGTTTTTACTTTTCCCCATGCTGATGCAGCGCTACAGTTTTTGGCTATCGTTACTCATCAGCTCATTAATAACTGTAATTTGCTTTTGGCTGTTTTCTTTATTGCTGAAGCAGTTTGGAATAGATTTGCTTCCTTGAGGTTAACAGCAAGGTCCGTTGTTCGCCCCACAGCTGCCATTAGAGTATTTACGTTAACGCGTAATGGGGCAAAAGCTTCTTAGAGTTATTGTATTAGTCGATAGTGATACTCATTAAAATTAGTAACAAGTTCGACTTTTAATGGCTGTATGAAAATACTTATATCTGTATTAGTCCAAAAAATCGCATGTATAATTAAATTTTTTATACCTATTATACTTATCCACAATAGCTTTTCTTAAGGCTTGATATTTTGTCTGCTTCGAGTTTGGATAAATTTAATTCGTAAGTTTTATAAACTCGTTGAAATCTTAAAATATACTGACATTGATTTTTAGGCGGTAACCACTCGTCAGGTCCCTTATCACCTTTGCTTCTATTTAAACTAGACTCAACACTTAATAAGTTAGCAGGATCATTAGCAAACTTTATACGTTTTTCATTTGTCCATTTATTAGCACCATGTTTCCACGCCCAAGATAAGGGAACAACATGATCGATATCTATTTCTGAGGCTTTAAAAATTGTATTCCCTGTAAAGGGGGATATCCATTTACCTGATTCAACTTTGCACATTCTGTTCGATTTAAACCTAACCTCTACTAATGATTGAGAAATTAAAGCTTCCATTCTAGAGTTTTGACAATCACCATCTTCATCAGCCCAGCCATTACCAAACTTGTTTCTTGAATATTCGGATCTATCTGCTAATTGCTGAGGTATCTTGTCAGGAATCGCTTGTTTACTCCCAGAAGGTTTTCCTTGCCTTTTAGGTAGCCTACCGCCTGATTCAAGGCAGGACTTTATCGAATTAAATGAATGAAAATTTTTAGTACGAGCATAATAAGGAGTATTTTCGTCGTGACAGATACCACTCTTTGATTTTTTGACTATTGATGCATCAATGTCATTTGAAAACAGAAAAGCGAAAAAAATAAACAACAAATAACGCTTCATATTACTCCCTAATCAAATAATGAAAAATATAAGGTTTAGTATTACTCAAACCCCAGTCCAAGCTGCAAGCTACGTTCTTCGGGTTCTTGTAACCCGATATGAATACCAAGCAATCTCACAGGCTTTCCCTTCCCCCTGACTATTGCTTCCGATAACAGTACGTTCAATAAATCTAAGCTAATTTCACTAGCTTTCTGCTCTTTTGTAGTTTGTTGGAAGTCGCTAAATTTAACCTTTACCCCAAGCTTATTCATAAAACGAGTCTCAAGGTACTTTGATGAACGACGCTTTAACTCAGGTAATAACTTATCAACTATTATCGCTTCAAGTTCACTTTGTGAACTAATATCGAACTCAAAAGTTCTCTCAACCCCAACAGACTTCCTTATACGGGTTACTTCGACTTCTCTATCATCTTTCCCATGACTACGATTCCATAATACGTGACCATATTTCCCAAAATTACTCGCTAAGAAGCTTTCATCAGAGCGCCTTATATCACCACAGGTTTCAAATCCAAGAGCCTTAAGCTTTTCAAAAGTTACTTTGCCCACACCGGGAATCTTTTTTAATGGTAGTGTCTCTAGAAACTCCCATACCTGATCTGGTTTTATTGTACATTGGCCGTTTGGCTTGTTTAGGTCAGAAGCTACTTTAGCGACGAATTTAAGCGGTGCAATCCCTGCGGAAGCAGTTAAGCCTGTAGCTTTTAGTATCTCATCCCTAATCTCTTGAGCAATCAAGGTAGCAGAACCTTGGTGAAGTGAGGAGTCGGATAAATCTAAGTAGGCTTCATCAAGTGACAATGGCTCTATTTTATCTGTGTACTTTTCAAAGATGCCATGAATGATTTGGCTGGTCTCTTTGTACACTTCCATTCTTCCGGGAACTACAACCAGACCGGGACACTTTTTAAGAGCTAACCCAGTTGGCATTGCCGAACTAATACCATACTGCCTTGCAATATAATTACAGGTAGAAAGAACCCCTCGACGATCAGATTTACCTCCAACAGCAACTGGCTTATTAGCTAATGATGGATTGTCTCTTATTTCAATTGAGACATAGTATGCATCCATATCAATGTGAGCGATTTTTCTCATTAGTACTATGTAAAAACTGTCAATATTGACAATGTATTATTTGGAGTATCAGTTTCAATCATATCCAAGCCCTTTATTTCCCTTCGATAAACAGGCTGTCATCTAATTTTGTCAAGGTGTTGACAAGTTAGATAAGATATCTATATGAATAAACTTTTTCATCACACAATAACAACTGTTTATTTATACAGCCATTATTGTGGAATCACTTTTAATTAGCAAGCATGTTATTGCTTAAAAAGAGCGTTTACTTTTCTTTGGCTTATTAAAACAATACATCCAAAATAAAATTTCTAAAGAAAAGCCTAATAAAATCAAAACAATTGCCCCAGCCTCATTACCCATAGCGTAACAAGTAAACGACGCTATAAAAACGGTGCATACCAATAACCAATTAATTATATTCTGCATAGTTATCTCCTTGTGTGTTAATAGTTACTATAGCCATGAATTTAAAGAGGTACAATTTTTACTCAAGGGTTTTTATTTAGCACTGTTGATCTTTCAAGATTATAGTTTGTTCAATCTGGGGCGGTTTACTCGCGGCGCGAGGTTTGTAGTCTAGTGGCCTAAGTAAAAATGGGGCAAAGCTTCCGCGTCCTGCTTATGTCCCTTACTTACATCCACGAAGGCAACACAGAGTAAATACCCCCTAGTTATAATTCCCTTGAGCTCATCCGACCATATTGCTAATCTAAATGCTTTAAAACTAAGAGCAATAAATACATGGAAACGTTTAAACAACAATACCCTATTCATACCGATATCACTGTGGCATGGGGCGATATGGATGCCCTACAGCATGTTAATAACTGTGTTTACCTGCGTTATTTTGAAATAGCCAGAATCGATTTTTTAAATAAATTAAATTTATTTGATACCATCAACTCAAAAGCCACGGGGCCTGTGATCAGTGAAAATAATATTCGTTATAAGCGTCCCGTTACCTTTCCCGACACATTGAGCGTAGGTATTACCATTAGTGATATTAAATCTGACCGCTTTGTAATGAACTACAGTGTGTTTAGTCATGCGCAAAACGCGATAACAACCACCGGCATGTCAAAAGTGGTGATGTTTGACTTTAAAACAGGCCAAAAAGCCACGATCACTGAGCCATTGTTATCGGCTTTAAAAGCAAACTCTCAAACCGAATAATTAGGATTAGCAATGCAATATAGTCAATTAGGCAGTAGTGGTGTTAGCGTTTCAAGAGTGTGTTTAGGTAGCATGACCTGGGGAGTACAAAACACTCAGCATGATGCCGACCAACAGATAGCCTATGCGCTTGAGCAGGGTGTGAACTTTATTGATACAGCAGAAATGTATGCTGTTCCTCCCTCTCCCGATACCTACGGTAAAACAGAAGAAATTATAGGCAATTGGATAGCACGTAATTCACAAAAACGAAAAGACATTGTTATTGCAACTAAAATTGCCGGTAATGGGCTTTCATGGATCCGTGATGGCGGTGATATTACTCGCCAAGCTGTTATTGATGCGGTTGATCATTCTCTAAAACGCCTACAAACCGACTATATTGATTTATACCAGCTACACTGGCCAAATCGCCGTACCCCTCACTTTGCTAGGCAATGGCCTGGTATGCTTAAATTTACCGAGGTAGATGCAAAACAACACACTGCTGATATGCTTGATATTTTAGAGGGGTTAGATGCGTGTGTTAAAGCAGGAAAAATTAAGCATTGTGGGCTTTCTGATGATACGCCTTGGGGAATTAGCCAATTTTTAAATTTAGCAAAAGAGCATAACTTGCCAAAAATGGTGTCTATCCAAAACGAGTTTAGCCTAGTACATGCCAAAGATTGGCCTTATTTAATAGAACAATGTGTACATGAAGATATTGCTTATTTACCTTGGTCACCATTGGCCGCAGGGCTATTAACCGGTAAATACCTAAATGGAGCACGCCCTGAAGGCTCCCGCTGGACATTTATGCAGCGCAACGGTATTTTTCGTGATACGCCACAATCACAACAGGCGACCAAAGAGTATGTTGAACTTGCCCATGCACACGCTATCACCCCAGCTCAATTAGCGCTGGCTTGGTGTAATCAAGTTGATGGAGTGACATCATCTATCATTGGTGCCACTACTATGGCGCAATTAAAGGAAGACATTGATGCGTTTGATCTAACACTGAGCGATGACGTGTTATCAGCGATTGATATCATATTTAGAAATAATCCAATGCCTTACTAATGAAATCAAGCAAAGGGTAAATGTTATTCAATAATGTTGATTCTTTGCTATTCTTTATGTTTATTTTTTAAGCGCTAAGGTATAATTAAATACAGTCATTTCATAAAGAATTATCAGCTTTTTATGGATACAGCTCGTTATTTCTGCCTGCTATTTTTAATATTCTCGAGTAACAGTATTAGCCAATCTAAAAATCAGCTCACTGAAATTTTATGGCTACAAAGCAATACACCACCTTTTCACTTAGACTCAGAGAATACTCAAATGGGCTTGTGTGACAATTTAACTAAGCAACTTATCAGTAGTATAAAGGATGTAAAACATACTCGATTATTTGTTCCACAAAAACGAATTAATAAATATATCAAAGAAGGCAAAAATGTCTGCTTTCCATGCGTAATCCATAAAAAGAGCACCAACGAAGTCTATACATACTCACGCCCTACCTCTATCTACCCTGAGTTTAGTATTATTACAACTAACCAAAAAGCAGAAACACTTACTAAAGCACATGGTAATCCTATAAATTTAATTAGTTTACTTAGCGATGAACGCTTTACCTATGGACAAGCCGCAGCACGACGTTTTTCACCACACATAAATATGATTATTGAAAACTCTTTGAGCCATCATAACGTGTCCTTGAGCTTAAGTAGTGATAATGAGAGTGGCGTTGTGATCGATAGGTTGAGGCATGGCTTTTTAGACTACTCGCTCGATTACCCTTTTATGGCCAGTTACTTTAACCAGCAACAACACCCTATAAAAATCGTTAGTATCCCCATAGCTCAAAATACGCGCTCATTAATCAAAGGAGCTGTAGGCTGTGCGACTAATGCACCTAATGATTTTGCTAATCAGGCAATTAAGAAAATTAATGCGGCATTAGAAAGTACCATACTAGAATCAGCGGCTCATCAACTAAGCCAGCGACACTGGCTAAGTGAACATATCGATAATTTTGATAAACAATATTATCAACACATAATTAACTTTGACTCACAGACCAATGATGCTCCAATAAACACTGCTGACCAGAATAAAGAGCAACGTTGAACTCTCGCCCAGTACTAACCATCCCTACGCCAGCAGGCGTGCCAGTCATAATAATGTCGCCTTCTTCGAGACTCATAAACTGACTAACCTCAGCCAATATTTGTGCAGGTTGGTGCAACATAAGTTGGCTATCACCATGTTGAACCGGCTTGCCATCAATATGTAATTCAAATATAAACGATGTCATTTCTGGCGTTAACTCAATAAAATCACTAAATAGTGCTGAGCCATCGAATGCTTTAGCACGCTCCCACGGCAGGCCTTTTTCTTTTAAGCTGCTTTGCAAAGCGCGTTTAGTCAAATCAAGTCCAATGCCCACACCTGCAAGTTGCTTATTTTTAATAACAAAGCATAATTCAGTTTCATAATGTAGCGTATCACCGTTATGTGAAGAGAGTAAGGCATCGGTGATCGCGCTATTAGGCTTATTAAAAATTACCATTTGCTCAGGGTGTTCGTTGTTTAATTCAGCAATATGCGCACTGTAATTGCGCCCCACACAGACTATTTTTGAAGGTTGTATGCTCTGCGAAGCCAGCTTTATTTGATTCATTCTATCACCTGTTAATTACACAACGCGTTTAATATTTTGGCATACTCTCAAATAATTAACGCAAAAGCGAATGCAGTTTTATTATGTTTTTATGATAACTATTGAGCTGAATATAATCAATCACATAGAATGGAATGAAAGTAAGAAGGGACTAATTTGGTAGGTTTTTGTATACGCGGTTTTAAAGCAATAAGCAGGTACATTTAGTACCTGCTTATTGATGTTTGTTAATAGGTTATTGACTACTTACAAGTAACACTACTTTGCTCGGCAGCATTTGCTGTAATAGCCAGCTTAGCAATAGATACATGCCAATCACCTTGCGTGCTTAACTGCCAAGGGGTAAACACTTGTGCTAAGTCAACACCTTGCTCTGCAAAACAACTTAAGTTGATGTTTAATGTTTGCCATTGACCTGATTGCTCAAGGTTATCAGTAATATCAAACTTAAACTGACAACTCTCACCACACCCCATACCAACCCATAACGGACTAGCCGCGGCTTTATCTACTTTAATTTGTATTTGCAGCTGACCATTGTTTTCAACGTATGAACGTAAGTCAGATGGAAACGCAGCGGCTAAATTAACCCCAGCCATTGCTTGGCCATTAAAACGAATAGCGCGTGCATCTTCTTGCACCTCTTTATCAAATGTTTGGATGCTCACCGCACCTAATGACTCGCGACTGCTCGCCACCGTTTTTTGTTGCTCACCACTTTTTAAAACCAGTGACCACGGTGCTTTAATTGCACGCTCAAACAATACTAAATCATCCAGTTTTTCAGTCTGTTGAGTTTGCTCCACCAAGTCATCTTTAAGTACGTTGCTATCACCGTAAGTAAACCAAAACCATAAGGAAGTAATGGGCTATAAGCTTCGCCGTTGCGGTTTTCATTGTCGATTGGGTTATTCGGCCATGAAAACGATAACTTTCCTTTAAAGTCGTGGTTAATTGAACCGTCTGCATTTTTAAACAATACATCACTAATTGCATCACCTTCACTGCCTGGAAGCCAAATAGCAACAAACGCATCACTGGCATTTAGCTCAGCATTAACCCACATTGGGCGACCGCTAATAAATAATGATACAACAGGGATTCCCGCATCTTTAAACTTTCGCAGTAGCGCTAAGTCGCTTTTATTACCGCGCTGGTATTCTAGGTTATCAACATCACCATTACCCTCTGCATATGGTTGCTCACCAAACACCACAATGGCTACATCTGGGCGTGCTTTGTATTCCCCTTCAACACTCAGCATTGCACTGCCACCAGCTTGCTCTACAGTATCTTTAATACCTGCGTAAATAGAGCTGCCGCCAGGGAAGTCACTGTTGGTATTGCCTGTTCCTTGCCACGTAACGCTCCAACCACCCGACTGCATGCCGATGTTATCAGCCCCTATGCCTGCGACTAATACGTTGGTTTTAGGTGATAATGGCAGTAACTGCTGCTTATTTTTAAGTAATACTAAAGACTCGCGTACAGCCTGTTTAGCCACTGCACGGTGATCGCTACTACCAATAATTTCAGTTTTTCCAGACAGGGGACGCTTCGCAGGGCTTGGTTTATCAAATAATCCTGCGCGCATTTTAACGCGTAAAATACGCGTTACTGCATCATTAATTCTACTGAGTGGGATTTCACCGCTATTAGCTTGGTTAACCAAGTTGCTAAATAATGGTTTCCACTCATCCGGTGCCATGTATACGTCTAAGCCCGCATTAGCCGCTTGAGCACAGTTACTATTAGAACAACCTTTAACCTGCCCGTGGCCATTCCAATCGCCAACAACAAAGCCATCAAAACCCATTTTATCTTTAAGCACATCGGTCAGTAAATATTTACTGCCGTGAATTTTTTCACCATGCCAGCTATTAAACGAGGCCATTACCGTTTGTGCACCTGCACCCAAACCACCAACATAACCTTGAGCATGAAGCGCAAATAATTCTTCTTCAGAGGCGATATTATTACCTTGATCATCGCCATTGACAGTACCACCATCACCTAAAAAGTGCTTAACGGTGCTAACTACCCGCGTATCTGATAAAAAGTCTTCATCAACAGCGCCTTGCAACCCTTTAACGATAGAAGCGGAATACGCTTTCACTATTTCAGGGTCTTCAGAATACCCCTCGTAAGTACGCCCCCAGCGGTCATCACGAACCACCGCAACAGTAGGTGCAAATACCCAATCTATACCGGTAACCATTACTTCTCGCGCAGTAGCGGCGGCTATTTTTTCAATAAGTGCAGGATTGTTTGCAGCACCTAAACCAATATTATGCGGAAATAAGGTCGCACCAATCACATTGTTGTGTCCATGTACCGCATCAGTGCCCCACATTGTAGGGATCGTGCTCCCATCGAGGGAATCATCAATAGACGCTTGATACATCTTTTCAGCTAAATCAACCCAATCTTCAGGGGTTGCATGCTTATTATTGTTTGGAAACGAACCACCGCCATTTAAGTAAGAACCAAAACCATACTTACGCATATCTTCAACCGTGATATTACGGATTTCAGGCTGGATCATTTGCGCTATTTTTTGCTCTAGCGTCATGCTCTTTAGCATATCAGCGATTTTTTGCTCCATTTGAGCATCGCTTTTAATACCTGTTTCTATTGTTGGCCAAATTTCTTTTGGACTTGTCGTATCACCAGCACTGTTAGAGGGTTGCGAACAACCGCTGCTGGTTATTACTGCTAGCATCAGCGCAGTGATTGAAAAAGTGCGTTTAATAATCATAGCATCCACCCAAAACTCAAAGAGGAGTTGACGTTGTTTTTTTTGCACCAAACAGCGCGAAATAAGTAATATATAAATAGCAACCAATGGGCAAAATAAGAGCTAATTGCACACCGATGCTATCAGCTAGCATACCTTGTAATAACGGAATAATGGCACCGCCAACAATCGCTAAACATAAAATACCCGAACCCTGCGAGGTGTATTTACCAAGCCCCTGCAGTGCTAAACTAAAAATAGTAGGAAACATAATTGAGTTACATAATCCAACTAATAAAATAGCCCACATAGCCAGTGACCCTTGACCCGTCATAGCAATTAACACAAGTAAGCCTGCTAAAATACCGTGACAAGCTAATACCTTGGCTGCATTTAATTTTTGCATAATCGCAGCGCCAGCAAATCGCCCTATCATTGCACCTGCAAAATAATAGCTAATATAATGTGCAGCTTGTTGCTCTGGTAAACCTGCAATATGGTCAAGGGTTAAAAAGCCGACTAAAAAGCTACCAATCGCAACTTCAGCACCTACATAAACAAAAATACCAATCGCGCCCAAAATAAGATGGCGATATTTCCAAACACTGCCTAAGTCAACAAACTCTGTGTCACCTTGATTTTCAGCTTCACTATCAATCGCTTTACCGAGTTTAGGTAACTTCAAAAAAGCAAAAATAATAGCCAGTGTCAGTAAACTTGCACTGAGCATTAAGTAAGGGAACTTAACTTGTTCGGCTGTAGCTTGACTAATTTCAGACAAAATCAACCAACTACCAAATAATGGCGCAACCGTTGTTCCTAAAGAGTTAAAAGCTTGGGTCATGGTTAAACGCGAAGACGCTGTTTTTGCAGGCCCTAATACGCTTACATAAGGGTTAGCAGAGACTTGTAAAATAGTGATCCCTGAAGCAAGCACAAATAAAGCAAGTAAAAATAGTTCGTAAACATGTGCCTCTGCAGCGGGGTAGAATAATGCACACCCTATCGAAGCGACAACCAAACCAACAACAATACCAAATTGGTAACCTATTTTACTAACGAGTTTTCCTGCAGGAATTGACATAACAAAGTAGGCACCAAAAAAACAAAATTGTACCAACATTGCTTGGGTGTAATTAAGGGAGAACATTCCCTTTAAATACGGAATTAAAATATCGTTCAGGCAAGTAAGAAAACCCCACATAAAAAACAAGGTCGTAAGCGATGTTAACGCAAAGGTGTGTGTAGACCCTGGTTTTTGGCTGTTTTCTGCTGCCGGTAGTGGCTGTGTGATATGTGCCATAGTATAATCTCTAATTATTTATAATTATCAGATTGTTACCTCTATTTAATTGCGTTTAGTAAAACTTAAAATGCAGATAATAGTTGCAACACCAAATGTAAGCGCTTACATTTATAGCATACAGAGAAAATTTATCAATTTATTTACAAATAACATTGTAAGCGCTTACATTGCTGTATTATACAATTTCTATTGCTTAGCTAATTACGGTAAAGCGCATTATTATTGCAAGCTTAAGGACGTATCTCATTGTGTTTAAAACAATTTCGTTGCCAGGCACGTCAGCCCTTTTAAAATCGCCGTTTATTTTTGGTGTTGCCACGGCCTCTTTTCAAATAGAGGGAAGCCACAACACGCGATTGCCATGTATTTGGGATACTTTTTGTAGCAAACCAAACACCATTGCAGATAACAGTAACGGCAATCACGCCTGTGAGCATGTAAAATATTGGCAAAAAGACGTTCAAATGATTGCCGATTTAGCCGTTGATGCCTATCGACTTTCTATTTCTTGGCCCCGCGTTTTACACCAAGACGGAAGTTTAAACATTCAGGGCATGGCGTTCTATAAGTCATTACTACAGGCCCTTAAAGCACGCAATATTAAAACTTATGTCACTTTATATCACTGGGATTTGCCACAACATTTAGAAGACAACGGTGGTTGGCTAAATCGCGATACCGCGTATCAATTTGCTCATTACGCTCATATAGTAACTCAGCAACTAGAGGGCTTAGTGGATTCTTATGCGACCTTAAACGAACCGTTTTGTAGTGCCTACCTAGGCTATGAAATAGGGGTACATGCACCAGGCATAAAAAGTCAAAAAGCAGGACGCCAAGCGGCGCACCATTTACTATTAGCCCATGGACTTGCGATGCAAGTGATACGCAAAAACTGCCCTAAGATAGAGGCCGGTATTGTGCTTAATTTTAGCCCTGCCTATCCATTTACTCCTGACGATGAACGCGCTGCTAAATTAGCTGATGACTATCATAACCAATGGTATATACGGGCAGTACTAGAGGGCTGTTACCCTGAAGTGATTAATGAGCTTGCAAATGATGCAAAGCCCCAGATTAGTGATGGAGATATGGCAATTATTAGCCAAAAGATCGATTTTTTAGGGGTTAATTACTATACTCGTATTCATTACAAAAATACCCCAGATCATTGGTTTAGCGAAGCTCCTTTAGAGAATGTTGCCACCACCGATATGGGCTGGGAAATATACCCGCAGGGATTGTGTGAACTCCTACTTTCATTAAATGATCGTTACACGCTACCTAAAGTATATATAACTGAGAACGGTGCAGCGATGGCCGATGTATTAATAGATGCAAAAGTAGATGACATACATCGTATCAATTACTACCATACACACCTTAATGCCGTTCATAATGCCGTTGAGCAAGGCGTTAATGTGCAAGGCTACTTTGCATGGAGTTTAATGGATAATTTTGAATGGGCCTATGGCTATGAAAAACGCTTTGGGCTAGTCTATGTTGATTACCAAACTCAACAACGCACCTTAAAACAAAGTGCAATTGCGTATCGTGATTTTCTTAAACAGCGCCAAAAATAATAATGAGTGGCTTTTATGCTGAGTAAAAAAGAAAAAATAGCTTATGGCCTAGGTGATACGGCCAGTAATATTATTTTTCAAACCGTAATGCTATTTTTAACTTTTTTCTACACCGACATTTTTGGTATTTCGCCTGCTGTTGTTGGTACCCTTTTTTTAGTCGTCAGAGTCATTGATGCAGTTACAGACCCAATAATGGGCGCCCTGACCGATGCCACTCATACAAAATACGGTAGCTACCGACCTTATCTACTTTGGCTTGCCATCCCCTTCGCTGTTATAAGCGTGATTACCTTTACTACCCCCGCGATGGATGACGGCAACAAAATTATTTACGCGTTCGTTACCTACGCCTTGCTAATGTTGGTTTATACCGCAATTAACATTCCTTATTCGGCACTTGGCGGCGTACTCAGTAGCAATCCTAACGAACGGGTTTCTATTCAATCATATCGATTTGTGTTTGGCATGCTGGGGGGGTTATTGGTTACCAGCTGCACTTTACCTTTAGTAAAGTCGTTTGGGGAGGGTAATAACGAGTTGGGCTATCAACTCACCATGCTGGTTATGAGTTGCCTTGGTGTAGTGTTATTTCTAATTTGTTTTCGTTACACCAAAGAGCGGGTAATCAATCCATCACATAAATTATCTTTAAAAACACAACTTCACGTTTTATGGCAAAATCAGCCGTTTAAAATATTGTGTATGGCAGCCTGATATTATTGACCAGTATGGTGCTGCGCACGACATTAGCTATTTACTATGTAAAGTATGTTCTTGGAAAAGAAGATTTAATCACCGAATTTGTGACTTTAGGTATGGTCGGTAATATTATAGGCTGCGCTTGCGCACAACCTTTAAGTAAACGCTTAGATAAAAAAACGGCTTATGTTTATCTGCAATATATTTCCGCCATATTGAGCTGCATTGCCTTTTTTGTTCCTAATGAACACGTTTTACTAGCGTTTTTAGTGTATTTTTTATGGTGTTTTTTCACTCAAATGGCAACGCCTTTATTATGGGCAAAAATGGCTGATACTATAGATTACGGAGTCTGGCAAAATGGCCTTCGACTCACGGGTTTAGTTTACGCAAGCATCGTATTTTTTATCAAATTGGGGCTCGCATTAGGCGGCGCTATAGCGGGTTGGTTACTTGCGTATTATCAGTATCAAGCCAATGTAGAATTAAGCGAAGCAACTAAAAGCGGTATTTTAACCTCATTTACACTCTACCCTGCTATTGGCAGTATACTTGTGGTTTTAATAATGACTAAATACAACTTAGATAACAAAACCATAAAAAAAATCACCGCCGATTTAACACAAAAAAGTAATTTGTAACAAGGAATAGTATGGCCACCATTTATGAGGTGTCAAAGCTTGCAGGGGTATCACTTGCCACTGTTTCAAGAGTAATGAACAACAATGCAAACGTAAGTGATGCAACCAGAAAAAAAGTGACTTTAGCGATGGAAGAATTAGGCTACCGCCCAAATTCTATTGCCCAATCACTGGCCTCTAATTGCTCTAATAGTGCTGGCTTATTGGTTTCTGAGTTAAAAGGTCCTTTTTATGGCCCTATGATGAGCGGCATAGAAAACACCCTCAGAAAACACGGTAAACACGTTATTATTACCGCAGGGCACAGTGACGCAGAGCGAGAGCAACAAGGCATCGAATTTTTAATTAGCCGTAACTGCGACGCACTTATTTTGCATGTTGAAGCTATTAGTGATGAATACTTAATAAAACTCAGTAAAGGCAAAACCCCGTTTGTTTTGCTAAACCGCTATATTGAAGAGCTCGCCGACCGCTGTATTATTCTTGATAATACTAAAGGTGGCTATTTAGCCACTAAATACATTATTGAATCGGGCCATAAAGACATTGCGTATATTAGCGGCCCATTATGGAAAAAAGATGCCCAAGAACGCTTAAATGGGCATAAACAAGCGCTTGATGAATTCGCCATTAAATTTGATGAAAATAATTTATTTGAAGGTGACTTTGTAGAAGAAAGTGGCTACGAAGGCTTCGCTACACTGTATAAAAACAACCCCGCCTTTACCGCCTTGGTATGTGCCAATGACGAAATGGCCACTGGTGCCATGGTGAGTGCCAGAGAGCATGGTATACAACTACCTTCGCAGCTTTCAATTATTGGCTACGATAACGTGTTTTTTACCCGTCATGTTTACCCTCCGTTGAGCACTATAAATTACCCTATAGATGAAATGGGAAAAGTGGCAGCGCAGTGGATACTTAGTCATGTTTATCAAAAAAGCGTACACCCTATTCAAACGTTATTTGAGCCCGAGTTAGTTATACGCCAATCTGTGGTTAAACCTTTAACATCTAGGTAAGCTAATAGGGTGTTAAACAAGCTGATTGAGTAATGCTAAATTTATTGGTTTTAACAATACCTGCTCTATTTTTAGTTGCCTGATATGCACGGCATCGGGCTCCATACCACTAATAATAACGCGCTTAATATTAGGGTAATGCTGTTTAATAAACCCAGCCAGCTCTAAACCTGAACCATCAGGTAAATGCATATCAAGTAATACTTTATCGTAATTACTATTATGCTCTAGTACTGCCTTACAGTCTTTAACACTTGTTGCTATATCGGTATCTACATCCAAGCTTTCTAGTAATAGCTGGGTAATTTGTGCGGCATCAGCATCATCTTCTACTAATAAAAAGCACTTCTTATCTCTACTCGGTTTAGGCATTGGCTGAATAGATGAAGTAGGCTGTTCTTTTTGCCCGAGCCTTAACTCTAAGCATTGATAAAGCAAGTTGGAATCGACAGGTTTGGCAATCATATCGTCAAACCCTAACGCATTGAGTTCGCTATGAATGCCTTTCATAGTTGCTGCAGTTAAGGCTATGATTGCGCCTTTAAATCCTAGCTTTCTAAGCTCAATAGCGGCTTCTTTTCCGCCCATTACCGGCATATGGATATCTAAAAATATAATATCGTAGGTAGTGTGCCCGTCTGCTAGCTGTTTTTTTACTTTTTCAAGCGCTTGCTTACCATTATCAGCATAATCGACCGCAGCGCCTGCTGAACCGATTAAGTGACCAACTAACACACGTAAATCGCGTAAATCATCAACCACCAACACCTTACCGCTCACTTGGCAGGGTGCTACTTTTTGCTGCATATTGGGGGTTAAATCAAGTTTTAATAAATTGCGCTCTACCTGCCTGATATCACCAGGATATAAAGAAATGGTAAAGGTTGACCCTTTACCTACGTGAGAGTCTAATGAAATATCCCCCTGCATACGACTAAGTAGTTCAGAACAAATAGCTAAACCTAAGCCTGCACCACCTACTGAACGCGACTCTACATCAGCTATTTGCTCAAAAGGCTTAAAGATGAGAGCTTGTTTTTCTGGAGCAATGCCTAAGCCTGAGTCTTTAATACTAAAAAATAGCATTTCACGCTCATTGACTACTTCAGTCCACGCGTTAACCACAATCTCGCCTTGCTCAGTAAATTTAATCGCGTTATTGATCAGGTTAATAAGAATTTGTCGAACTCGAGTGGCATCTACACGAATGACTAGTGGTAAAGGCTCCAGTGATTCAAACTTTAGTGATAAGCCTTTATCGAGTGCCGATACGCGCATTAATGTAAATACGTCGGCCATTAAGCTATCAAGGTTAACCTCCCCTAAACTCAGTTCGAGTTTATCGACAGCAATTTTAGATAAATCTAAAACATCATTCAGTAAGCTTAATAAATGCTTACCATTACGATAAATCACACCGAGCTCGTTTTCAGCCTGCTTGTTAAAGTCACTGAGCATCAACAACTCGGTATAACCTAAAATAGACGACAAGGGAGTTCGCAATTCGTGGCTTAAATGTGCTAAAAAGCGATCTTTTGAACGGTTTTCAGCCTCGGCTTTTAAGCGTTCCACTCGCTCATCTTCTACATCACGGCGCGCTAATGCGTAGCGAATAGAGCGAGCAAACCGGCTACCACTCATTTCACTTTTAACTAAGTAATCAACCGCACCAGCATCAAGCGCAGCCGAATCTAGCGCATCGTTAGATTGCCCCGTTAACATGATAATAGGCCCACAAAAGCCATTCTTAATCGCTTGCTTTAAAACACTTAAGCCATCTGAGGCACCTAAGCGATAGTCAAGCAGGCAAATATCATGCTCATTTTTACTTAGTACATGTATTGCCTGCTCAGGAGAGCTTATCCAGTCTATGTCGAACACATGGGAACTGAGCTGCTCTAAATAGTCACGAGTAAGAATGTAATCATCTTCATCATCTTCAACCAATAGCAGCTTCGTTGCCTTTGCTAACATAGCGTCTCCTATTTTAATTATATGCTTAATCGTTAAACGTGCTTGGTAGCTCTACAAATTCAACCCAGTATTTACCTAACGTTTTCATCAACTCAACTAAACCATCAAAAGTTACTGGCTTGGTAATATATGACGCCGCACCTAAATCGTAACCTTTAACCATATCCTCTTCTTGCTTTGAAGTAGTTAAAATAACAACGGGAATACCTTTTAAATTAGGGTTGGCTTTAATCGCTTGAAGTGCTTCACGTCCATCCATTCTCGGCATGTTTAAGTCGAGTAAAATCAAGCCAGGTCTTGGTGACAGGGTTTTATCTTCAAACTTGCCTTTACGCTCTAAATACTCTAAAAGCTCTACACCGTCTTCAACAAAGTGTAATTCATTTAAAACGCGACTTTCAGCGAGGGCATCTTGGGTTAATAAACGATCATCTTCATCATCGTCTGCCATTAAAATGGTAATGGGTTTTACGTTTGTTAATGGCATATTATGCCTCTCCTTGTAATGTGAATAACTCTGCATCCACAGGTAGTTTAATAATGAAGGTTGCGCCTTCATTAGGGGTGCTTATTGCTGTAATAGTTCCGCCATGTCGCTCTACAATTCTGCGACACACAGATAATCCAATGCCGGTTCCTTTATATTGAGAACGCCCATGTAAACGCTGAAATGGCACAAATATTTTATCTGCATACTCAGCTGAAAAGCCGATACCATTATCTTTTACAGTAATAACATGCCAACTTACTTTACTATTATGGTCTTCACTAAACTCGCTAATTCGTTCAAAGCTAATATCAATAACAGGATTTACGTTAGGCGCTCTAAACTTCACAGCATTTGAAATTAAGTTTAAAAACAGCTGATGCATTTGACTCGGATCAGCCTGAATGATTGGCATATCAACCGTTATCACTTGCGCATTAGACTCGTTAATGGCTATTTCTAAATCGCTTAAAATATCATTAAGTATGCTATTTAGATTGGTGTCGGTAAAATCTATACCTCGAGTTGTTACTCGAGAGAACTCTAATAAATCATTAATTAAATTAGACATGCGCTGCGCAGCATTTTTCATTCGAGCAATGTAGTCAGTTCCCTTTTCACCTAACTCGTCTTTAAACATGCTTTCAAGACGATCGCTAAATGCTTGAATTTTCCTTAACGGCTCTTGCAAATCATGGCTAGCAACAAAAGCAAACTCTTCTAACTCTCGGTTACTGCGACTCAATTCATCAGAATACAAGGTAAGCTCTTGAGTACGTTCAGTCACCTTACTGGCTAAAGTTTCATTTTGCATTTCAAGCTCGGCACGATACTCGGCCGCATTTTTTAAATTAAGCCTAGCTAATAAAAACATACCCAAAATCAATAATGCGCTGGTAACTGCAGTAATACCAAAAGTGATTTTAGCTTCTTTTTTAATTTGTGCTAATTTCGAAAAGTGACTGACTTTAAACAGCAATTCGCGTTCTTGAATGTCACTAACCAATGTGCGAATTTCTCTGTAAAGATCACGCCCTTCATGTGTATTGAGCCTCAGAAGTGCACGCTTTTCCTTATCGTTTAATGCTAATTTAACCGTTATTTTAAGCTCATCTATTTTAGCTTCAACCAATAGTAACAGCTGTGCAATACGCTCAGCTTGCCCGTCAATTTCAGAATGTAAGGCATTCACATGACTTGTTTGGGATTTTATTTGCGCAACAGCATCATAATAAGGCACTAAATAATCATCAGATTGGGTTAATAAGTACCCTCGCTGTCCCGACTCTGCTTGCACCACCGAAAGATGCAATTGCTCTACCGCCGTACTTAGCATATTAGTGTTATCTAAACTTTGTTGAGTACGCGATAATCCTTGAATAGTATTAATGGCTAAAAAAGCATTACCAACAATAATACACAGCACTATAGAAATAAATAACGCCCATACTACATTTGCCTTACCTTGCTGTTTGCGTTTAATCATTTATCGTCCTGAATTAATTAGGGTTACTTCGACTCTGAAATAAGCTGCAAACTGTCACTGCACGCTTGGCAATTAGCAATTATTTTATCCAGTGCGGCGAGTGCTTTATCTTTTGGCATATCGTTTTCAAGTACTAGCTTAATTAGCTCAGCGTTCATCGAAATACGGTTTAACGGCGCACGTGCGTCGTGTACCAGCTCATTCAAAGGTTTTGCCTGTTGTGGTGATGCCATTAAAGTCCTCGTTTTGTTGTTATTAAATTTGCATGCTGGTTATTTATACTCGCCAATACCACCATAAGCATTTAAACGGTTGTATAAGGTTTTAGTACTAATGCCTAACATTTGTGCCGCTAATGTTTTATTACCTTGTACCTTATCGAGCGTGGCATGAATAAGCTCTTTTTCAACTTCTTCAATTGTTTGCCCTGCTGATACCTGTTTGTCCTCAGATTGAGTATTAACCCTTGAAAAAGGCGATTCTAAGTTGTCAGGTAAACTAATTGTGCTAGTTTGCGGGTCGCTCATAATAAAAGCGCGATGAATAGCATGGCGAAGTTCACGTACGTTACCCGGCCAGTCGTATGTTTGTAGCTCTTTAAGCTGTTCGTTAGCCCAGGCAAACGCTGTACCATTTTCGTCGTTCAACTGACCTAAAAACGCTTTTGCGAGTAATGGAATATCTTCTTTTCGCTCTCGTAGTGGCGGTATATCAATTGGAAAAACAGCCAGTCTAAAGTAAATATCTTCACGTAAAATATTATTCTGCGCTAAATCGGTAAGGGAGCGGTTAGTCGCTGAAATAACACGGCAATTTACTGGTAACTCACGATTACCGCCAACCCGTGTTACTTTTTTAGTTTCAAGTACACGCAGTAAATTAGGCTGCATATCAATCGGCATTTCGGTGACTTCATCAAGAAATAACGTTCCGCCATCTGCTTGTTCAAAAACGCCCTCTTTACGGGCAATGGCACCGGTAAATGCGCCTTTTTCGTGGCCAAATAATTCACTGCCAATAAGCTCTTTAGAGAGTGCCCCACAGTTACTCGCCACCAGTGGACCTTCGCATTTACTAGCATTATGAATGGCTTGGGCTACCACCTCTTTACCTGAGCCACTTTCACCCATAAGCATAACATTAGCATTGGTTTTAGCTACACGCTCAATCATAGTATAAAGCTGTTGCATGGGCGCAGACTCGCCAATAAGCGTGTCAAAATGATGAGTAATAGCGGCGCTTTTCGCTTTTTTTACTGTTTTTTTAGGGCCATTTAAAACCAGTTCTAAATCTTCACGTTGCAGCGGTTTTAATAGATGCGACACATTAGGCTCACACATCTCAGCTAAAATACCTTTAACCGAAGGGTGACCTGAAATAAGGGTGACTTTAGGCGATTGACCAATCATTTTTAAGTGATCCAGCAAGTGTAAACCACTGCCATCAGGTAACATAAAATCGAGCAGCACATGATCAAAGGTGTTATTTTCAAACCATTGATGCGCTTCTTTTAAACTGGTTGCTGTATTAATGTTGTGGCCAAGAAACTCAACAATATGGCAAATAACATCACTGAATTCGACGTCGTCATCGACTAAAAGTATATTTAACATGAATAATCCCTGTGCTTTTTCACCATTCTACTTACCCTTTAATGTAAATGAAAGATATACATAATTAAGGTACAAAATGCAGCTGTTTTATTTTTAATCCACTAGTTTAATCATAAGTAGCTGTATAGGCGCTGAAATAGCGCTATTTTATGAGGCTTATTAAATCTCTATTAAAGCAATTAATATAACCAACTGATATAATTTATTTTTATTACAGGAGTTGTTATGCGCTTATTAAAAACCTACATTCATCCCTCAATCAATATTGAGCAAGGTCGTCAATTTTCTCGCCCAACCGCTCGCGCTATTGCATTTAAGCAACAACAAATTTTACTTATGTATACTAAGCGCTACGACGACTTTAGCTTACCTGGCGGTGGAATTGACTCACATGAAAGCATAGAGCAGGGGTTGGTCAGAGAACTAAGTGAAGAAACTGGCGCACAAAATATAAAAGTATGTAGCGAGTTTGGGCTTTACGAAGAGTACCGCCCTTGGTACAAAGATGACTTTGATATTATTCATATAGAATCATACTGCTACCTCTGCCAAATTGATGAGCAACTAGGCCAAGCACAGCTTGAACACTACGAACAACAAAATGGCATGCAGGCTAAATGGGTTGATATTTTCCAAGCGATAGCCCATAACGAACGTACACTTGCAAACAGTGACAAGCAAGGGCTATCAATTATTCGCGAAACCTATCTGCTAAAAGCCATTGCAGCACAGTTTTTTACCTAAGTATTTAGGGTTGCGTTTGCGGTTCGCTCAGCGATTTTTTACTCACATAAAAGCGATATAGTCCCAGTAAGTTACTACTTAAAAATAGGCTTTCCATGAGTATTGCCACTGGCGAGCTGGCGAAAATATTATGTGTTATCCAAAAAGAGGTTCCCACCACCATACATAACCTTAAGTGCAAATCTCGATTTTGAAATGAAGCGATAGTTTGTATTAATGTCGCCACCAATGCAAAAACACTAAACCAATCTTGCCAAGTAAAATAAACTGCCAAGCAGCTTACAGCCATAAACCCAAACATAGCCCAAGTATGCTTATAATAAATACAGTAAAAATAACGTACCGCGGCAATAAACATTAAGCAGCCGGCACTGTTATAGCCCAATATAAAGAAGTGAGCAGAGGTTAATAATACTGAGGTAAATAAACAGCTTAAAATAATTCGTCGGGATTTAAACTGAAATGAAGCTAAGTCGAGTAAAGTGGCAACTGCAACCAACGATTGGGCAATTAAAAACATAACACTCCAAGGCATTAAGGCTTAAAAATGGGGAGTGTATAGTGCTTTATAAAAACAGCACTTAACTTAAGTTAAGTCGCTTACGAATTCGTGATAACGAAATAGCCGAAATGCCTATATACATTGCCACTTGGCTTAAACTTAACTGCGCCAACCAATGAGGTTTATGTTTGAGTAAATAGCAGTAACGCTGCTCGGGACTATTGAGTAATAAAAATGCTTCTTTGGCTTCTTTAAAAATAAGTTGCTGTGCAATAAGCTGCTGCTTAATCAGTTGATACTGTGCTTGCTCAAATAGTGTTAGTGGTACTTTAATTACATTGGCTTCGTTAATCACTTTTAATTGATAAAACGCAGGAGTTGAGGTCATCCAATTGGCAAACAGCAAAGCAAATTCATTTTTAAAATAAAACTCTTTACACTTTTGCACGCCGTCAATGTCGTCATGAATAGCGCCTAGAACCCCGTCCACAACTAAATACCCATAACTTTGCAGATCGCCTTGTTGCACTAATACGGTATTGGGCGCTATTAGTTGCTGAGGATACTTACCAGCCAATTGCACTTTAAACTTGTTTACTAGTGCTTCATAACTGTCGCCAAGCGATAAAAGTGGATTATCAGACATTAAAAATTACCATTTTTTCATTAAAGCATGTGTAATATCAGCCGCTGATACACCCACCCTAGGAATATATTTTTGGCCACACCATAAAGGTGAAAAATCACTTTTAGCACTTTTTTCAGCTAGAGTTCTTAAGGCTGTTATAGCACTGCTGGCATGTGGAAACGCAGGAACGCCCTTTGGTATAGCACCTAGATCTTGCATTACTCGATTTTTAATACCCCGAGCAGCTCTACCAGAAAACAATGTAGTCAGTGTAGTCTCGTCTTGTTGTTGATCTAAAATAGCCTGTTGATGCAAAGCTGATGTTGTTGCCTCCTTACATAGTAAATAAGCGCTCCCTACTTGTACAGCACTCGCTCCTAACGCTTTAAACCGCTGTACATCATCGGCTGAAGCAATGCCACCAGCAGCAATAATAGGCAGTGATATATGCTCAACACAACGTTTAATTAACTGCTCAGTAGTTTGTTGTAAGCTTAAATCCATTGATAAAAAGTGCCCTCGATGGCCACCAGCTTCTATACCCTGAGCAATAATCCCATCAGCGCCATTTTCACTAAGCCAAATAGCTTCATCTAAAGTGGTAGCCGTTGAAATTACTTTAGTGCCCCAGCTTTTTATTTGCGCCACAATAGCTTGCTTAGGTAAACCAAAATGAAAACTAACTACTGCTGGCCTATAGGGGGCAATAATATCAACAACCGATTGATTTATAGGTTGACGGGAAGCCCCTGCAGTTAAACTTTGCGGGTCAATTTCATACTCTGCAAAATAAGGTGCCAGCATATTATGCCATAGCTGCTTTTGTTCGTTCGTGTAATCAGCAACCCTATGACAAAAAAAGTTAAGATTAAAAGGTTTCGTTGTTTTTTGGCTAAGTACTTCTAGCTGCTCAATTAATTGTGCTGGTGATAACATGGCGCAAGGCAAAGAGCCTAACCCTCCAGCCTCACTCACAGCAAGAGCAAGTTGCTCATTTTGAACACCCGCCATAGGTGCCTGAATTATCGGTAAAGCGGTATTAAACAATGATGGCTTCATTTGAACTCTCCCTGTAACTTTTTCAACAACTTGCACTATTTACAGAACCATAGCAAAAACAACAAGAAAACAACATCTAGATTTTAGTCATAAGTAATGTAAAAACCATTACTAACAGATAGTTATGACTTTTTAATATCTAGAAACTAACTGGCTTTGGTTTTGCACCTATCCTATTACATAATTTGTTAGGAGGTAAAATGAGTAACACAGTTGATACGATCAATCCCGCAACCGAGCAAGTCATTAATAGCTATACGCTGCTTTCTCAAGCTCAAGCAGAACAAGTGATCGAAAAGTCTCATGAAACATACTTAAAATGGCGATTAACCTCGTTTACCGAGCGCGCACAACATCTAAATAAATTAGCCTCTTTATTTGAAAGCCAAAAAGAAGCCTTAGCAAAACTAATGACCGAAGAAATGGGTAAAGTGTACGAACAAGGCTTTCAAGAAGTGCAGCTTTGTGCTGACATTTGCCGTTATACCGCAGAACATGGCGCCGATATGCTGAGCGACGAAGAACGCGATATGCAAGGCGGTCGTGCAATTATAAGTTATCGCCCCACTGGCGTGTTGCTAGGTATTCAGCCATGGAACTTCCCACTTTATCAAGTTATTAGATACAGTGCCGCAAATATTATGGCGGGTAATACCACGGTATTAAAACACGCGGGCAATGTGTTTGGTATGGCTGAAAAAATAGATACCTTATTTAAACAAGCTGGGTTCCCTGAGCATTGCTTTAGTAACTTACTAATTGATGGAAAAACAGCCAGCGCACTTATTTCTCATAAACACATTAGTGGCGTTACCTTCACAGGAAGTGATGGCACAGGTAAAAAAGTAGCTGAGCAGGCCGGTAAGCACGTTAAAAAAACGGTATTGGAGCTTGGCAGTAACGATGCTTATGTTGTACTTGATGATGCTGACCTCGCACTAGCAGTTAAAACCTGTTTGCAGGGCCGTATTATTAACAATGGGCAAACCTGTGTGGCTGCCAAGCGTTTTGTGGTAGTTGACTCATTATACAATGACTTTAAAGAAGCGCTGAGCCAGCAATTTAAAGCAATTAAAATGGGCGACCCTATGGATAAAGATACGGAACTGGGTCCTATGGCACGAGAAGATTTACGCGACAAAATTCATCAGCAAGTGCAAGACTCAGTTAATGCAGGCGCAAAAGTAATTGTAGGCGGCGAAATTCCGCAGCAAATAGGCTATTACTACCCGCCTACCGTGTTAGAAAATTTATCACCAGGGATGCCCGCATACGATGACGAATTATTTGGCCCTGTCGCATCTTTGATTAAAGCCAAAGATAATGACGACGCTATGCGTATTGCCAACGACTCCCGTTATGGACTAGGCGGCGGTATCTTTTCAAAAGATGAGAAAAAAGCCATTGAGCTGGCTAAAAAGCATTTTGATACCGGTATGATCAACATAAATGGTTACGGACTGGCACAACCGAACCTACCATTTGGCGGTGTTAAAGACAGTGGCTATGGCAGAGAACATGGCGGCTTTGGTATTCGCGAGTTTGTGAATGTTAAAAGCATCATGATTAAGAGCTAATATCAGGTATCAGGTATCAGGTTAGTAAAATTAAATACCGCGCTTGTAATAAGCGCGGTGTTTTTTTGCCTGATGAATCTAAAAACCTGAATTGGGCTGTTTTAAAAACTCGCGTTCTTCTTCTGTAGACTCCCGCCCCAGTATTTTATTACGATGCGGGTAACGATTAAATTTATCGATAATCGCTTTATGTTGATACTCAAAGTCTAAGTTATTTTGAATACCTAATCCCTTATATAACTTAACCGCTTCCTTATGAATTAACTTCGATTCGCTGTGCATAAAAGGCATATACAAAAATACGCGTTGCTCATCCGTCAACTTCTTATCAAACCCTTTTGTAATGGCCGATTGTGCTAACGCTAAAGCCATTGAATCACAGGCAAATGATGCTAGCTTGTCACGATAAATATTGCGCGAGAACTGATCAAGCACGATAATTTCAGCTAGGCTGCCTAGTGCACTCTCACGCCATTGAAATAACTCACTCGCACTCGCTTGCTGGTGTAATTGGCCAAAACGAGCCTGAATCATCAAATCAAACGCCTCGTCTTTTTGCCACCACTGCTTAGGCTCAAGCTCTGTAAACCAAAAGTCGATAATTTTATTAAACATAATGAATCTCTTTGTTAATTAACACTCAACTAAATAGCTCGCTACATAAAATCCCGCAAATTTAAAAGCACGACCCTAATGTATTAATTTTGCCTTTCGCCTAAAGCCTTTAACCTAACATCTGTACTTCATCTAGCCTTTTTCAAACCTAGGCACTTTACGTTTATCGGCTTTGCTCATAGCAAGCTCTTGTATGTCTTGCTGTTTAAGCTCGCTGGGCTTTGTTTCGAGTGATTGCTGATTAGCATCTTCATAAACAAGTTCGGTAAGCAGAGCAAAGTGATCGGAGCCATATTTAGCAAGACGTTTGATACGCTTTACAGTAAAACCTGTAGAGTGGAATAAGTGATCGAGCGGCCAGCGCATAAAAAAGTAATTAGCGTGAAAAGTATTAAAAAAACCACGGCCTTTACGAGGGTCTAAAAAGCCACTAATTTGCATAAATAAACGAGTACTGCGTGACCAAGCAACATCATTTAAATCGCCAGCGACTATCGTCGGGCGGCTTGGATTTTTAAGCGCTTTAGCCACCATTATTAATTCGCTATCGCGCGGGCGTGATGAATCTTCTTCGGTTGGGCTTGGTGGCGCGGGATGAATAAAATGCCCCTGCATTTTTAACCCTTGGTGGTTTTCAAATAAAATATGAATAGAGGGAATATTATCTTCTATGAGTTCACAAATTTGTGCATCGAGTATGTTAAATTTACTAAAGACATGCATGCCGTAGCGGTTATCTTTTGGACACTGTACTTGATAAGGGTAGTTTTTTTTAAGCACGGACAATTTATCTTGCCACCAACTATCGCTTTCTAAAGTGATAAGTAAATCGGGCTGATATTTATCGACTAAGTTAATTAGCTGCTCACTATGTCGATTCGACATCAGTACATTAGCGGATAAGATTCTGATACTATGATCACTACTTTTTGGCGCTGTTAATACTTCTTTTTTTGCAAACCAAGTGTAGGGATAAATCCACTTAGCTTGAAGCGCACAAATAATTAAAGCAACAGCCGCTATTAATGAGTATGCAATAAAGTCGCTTTGCCACATACCTATTAGTGCCACGATAATTACAGCGCTTGCTAGGTAGCACACCTGCAAGCGCACAAAGTCGCAACTACGTATCAAGTAATGCTGACTGTATGACAGGGGTAATAAGGTTATTAATAACAACAAGCCAGTAACTATGACCAATACAGTGAGCATTTATAAATCCTAATAGCGCTGTAAAATAGAGAGTATTTCACGAGTGTCGTGCACTAAGTGAATAATAGTGCGATCAACTTCTATTCGCACAGTGTCTCTTTCTCGGTCTATTACTCTAGCACGCTTATAAATATCACGCTCGAGGATATCGCCTTGATGATAACGGGTGTGCCACCCTGGTGGAGTCCACCCTTGACGAATTAACTGCTTGGCTTGTTTCTTAGAAAGCCATTTTTTATTATTGTATTGGTTATATTTTTGCTTTTTCCAGTGATGCTTGTTTGCGTGTTTATTCGCATGCTTGCCTGCATGTTTGTCTTTGTGTGGTACAGCAAATGCGTTTGTTGCCGTTAGCGCAAAAACCATTACTAAAATACTGATTAGTGATTTCATGGCGATTCTCCAGTGTGATCATTACTGAAAAGTATTAACGGCTAAGCCTGAACATTACATGAAATGAGAAAAATTAACGTTGCTTGTACTGTGTTTTACAATGACAGCGCATAATCGCGGGGTCGCGTAACTTTAGGTGTTTAGTTTTACGCCCAGCATGGCGCTTACGCCATACTTTAAATGACCCGCTAGAGATATGCTCCCGCATAAAATTAACTAATTGAGGGTAATTTAGCCCATACAGATTTTCAATGGCCTCAAATGGCGTTCTGTCTTCCCATGCCATTTCTATAATGCGTGATTGCTGTTCTTGGTTAAACATATTAATTCCAAATTTGGTTAATACGCAAAAGTTAAATTTAGCGATCATCACTTGCTTGTGATGTTAAAAATATAACCTCTTTTCATTTATTAACTTTAATTAAGTGTATGATTAATCTACACACTGAAACCGGAGCTAAAAGGATGTTTACAAAACTACCTAAGTGGGTCGAATATGGTGCGTTTACCCTCGCTTTTATTGCCGGTATGGTAAACGCAGTAGGTTTATTAGGGTTTGAACAGCAAGCAATTTCTCACGTTTCAGGGTCGGTGACTTCATTAGCTATTGAACTTACTACCAACATCAAGGCAGCGTTATTTTTAATTGCGATTGTACTGAGTTTTATATTTGGCTCGGCATTAACAGGCTTAATGCTTTCAGGGGGTTCACTTAAGCTAGGCCGCCATTACGATACGCTCTTATTTATTGAGGGTATTTTACTGCTGTTAAGCGCACAGCTACTTCAATATTCTTACCCTTACGCACTTACACTCGCTTCTGCGGCCTGCGGCTTACAAAATGCTTTAGCCACTAACTACAGCGGCGCAGTTGTGCGAACCACTCACTTAACAGGTATTTTTACCGATCTGGGTTTGATGTTTGGTAAAGCCCTAAAAGGAGAAGCTTTTGACAATAGAAAATGCTTGGTCTTTGTATTAATTATTGCCGGGTTTTTAGCCGGCGGAGTGGTAGGTGTATTACTATTTAAACATTACTCAGTGCTCACTTTAGTTTTTCCGGGCATTTTTTGTATTGTTTTATCGATTACTTATCGGGTTTATAGGTTGAGTGTGCTTTAACCAATTCACAAAATCCCCTACCCTAAACTTATCAAATTGCCGATGTGCTGGAATTTATGAAATATTACTATTTACCCCCGTTATTGTTATGCAGTCAGTTAGGTTTAATTAATAGTGCGTGTGCTGAAGATACCGCGCAATCAATTGAACGTATCACCACCACAGCATCGCGTAGTGAAGCGCTTTCCACGCCATTACCACTGGTGATCAGTGTATTAAGTGAATCACAGCTTGAGCTTATAGCTCCTACCCATGTAGAGGAAGCGCTACAACGCGTTGCAGGTGCCAATGTGCAACGTGGGAATGGCCAAGAGTATTTACCGGCTCTGCGCTCGCAAGTACTTTCTGGTACGGGCGCTTGTGGTGGTGTTTTAACCGCAGAAGATGGCATAGCTCTTCGTGCAGCTGGGTTTTGTAATATTAATGAGCTGTTTGAAGCACATAGTGAGATGGCACAGCGTATTGAAGTATTAAAAGGCCCAGGCTCTGCACTGTATGGCTCAAATGCAGTGCATGGCGTAATTAACGTCATTACACCAGACACGACCCAAGGTGGTGGTTTACTGGGTGTTGATTATGGCTCTTACGGTTATGCTCGCTATAAACTGCGTGCAGGCCATGCTATGGATAATTCAGGGTTCGGTATTAATGCCAGCTTTACCGATGATGGCGGTTACCGAGATGATGAAAGCGTTAAACAACAAAAAATAAATGTGCGACATCGATACGCTAACAACAACTTAAGTTTAATATCGGGGTTGACCTATACCGACTTAGACCAACAAACCGCAGGATATATTAGTGGCTTTCAAAGCTATAAAGATGAAGATATTGCACAGCAAAATTTTGATCCTGACGCCTTTAGAAAAGCCCGATCGCTTAGGGCTTGGAGTAAAGCAAGCTGGCAATTAGGTGAGAACACGCTTGTTGTTACTCCTTATATTCGTGACCAAAGCATGGACTTTTTCAAACACTTTTTACCCGGTACTCCGCTCGAAAAAAACAGTCAAACGGGGTTTGGCCTACAATCGCTTTATCAACATTATGTGAACGACAATACGAACTTAAAGCTTGGCTTTGATGGTGAGTTTACCCAAGCCGATGTTTTACAAACCCAAGATAACCCCACCCAAGGCTCTGCGTTTTTAGTGGCCACTGTGCCGCAAGGTAAACATTACGATTACCAAGTCGATGCCACCTTATACGCTCCATTTGCCGCTATTGATTGGCAACTAAATAATTGGCTTATAACCGCAGGTGTTCGTTATGAGCATGTGCAATATGACTATCAAAACAATATGCTTACAGGGCGTACGAAAGAAGATGGCAGTAAATGTGGTTTTGGTGGCTGTCGTTATAGTCGCCCAGAGAGCACTAAAAACAGCTTTAGTAATCTTTCGCCAAAACTCGGGGTGAGCTATCAGCTTAATATTAACAATACACTATACGCTAACTTTTCAAGAGGCTATCGAGCCCCCCAAGCGGCTGAGCTCTATCAATTACAACGCGAGCAAAGTACTGCCGACTTAGACGCAGAAATAGCAAATAATGCTGAGTTAGGTATTAAAGGGGTGTACAACAATACTCGCTACGGTTTGTCGGCTTATACGATGAGCAAGCACAATACCATCTACCGTGACAGTGACTTTTTTACTGTTAATGACGGCCAAACTCGACATCGCGGCATTGAGCTTGAGTTAGCGCATAGCTTTAATCAGCACTTATCGGTTAACTTCGCAGGCACTTATGCCAAGCATACGTACTCGAATGAGCAAGTTATTGGCAGCATTAATATTAAAGGTAACGATATTGATACCGCACCTCGAAAGGTTGCTAATATCGATTTTAACTGGCAAGCCAACGAGAGTATTAGCCTTGCGCTGCAATGGCACTATGTTAGCCGCTACTTTACCGACCCTGAAAACTTACATGAATATCAAGGCCACGATATTTTAAGCTTGCGCGGCCAGTGGCAAATTAGTCCACAGCTATTACTGAGTGCCCGAATTATAAACTTAACTAACACGGCCTACGCTGAGCGCGCCGATTACACCAGCTTTACTGGGGATCGTTACTTCCCAGGTAAACCACGTAATGCCATGATTTCGGCAACTTATAATTGGTAGGCATCCAGTTCGCTCATGTAACGCATGGGCGATTTTTTCATTACCTTTTTGAACATAGTAATAAACGCACTCACCGATTCATAACCTAATAACTCTGATACCTGTTGTACACTTTGCTGATTAGATAACGCCTGCAGTGCAATTATAATATGCAATTGAGTACGCCATTTACCAAAGGTCATGCCTGTTTCTTTTTTATCAATCGCGCTAAAGTACGCTCAGTTAAAGCAAATTGCTGCGCCCATTGTGGTAATGTTTTGCGGCTATAAGGCTGACTAATAAGCTGATTACTCATGTTTTTAATCACACTATTTTTTGATAGTACAAAATCTAAAGGTTGAATTGGCATATCCACTAGTTGATCAAATAATACTTGTGCAAGCCGCGCGGTTTTACCTATTAAGCTATAGTTTTGCTGGTTACCTGCCAAACTAAGCATTAATTCTTTTACAAGAGGACTGATAGTTAATGTACAGGCTGTAGCTGGCATTCCTTGTAAGTTTACATCAATGAATAAATGGCATAAATGCGCATTATCAGATGCCCTATTACTGTGCTCTACATTTGCTGGGATCCAAATAGCACTGTGGGTAGGTACCATCCACATTTTTGTTGCTACTTCACAAGTAACATAGCCGTATAGAGCTAAAATTAACTGCCCTTTTGGGTGTGTATGCAGTGGAATTTCACGGCTAAGCTGGGCATATTCTATTTTTGCAATAACCGGCTGCGGCATAATTTCAAAGTTTATTATTTCATTCCAATCTTGGGAAAGCTGCATTTTGTCTGTTTTTAGTTATTTAATGTCTCTTTTACTAAATTATAGTGATGATTAAGCCTTTATACTAGGCTCAATTGCCTCTTGCTAAATAACTAACTTGCTAGGACATTTACCTTGTTAATCCAACAACCTCAATCTCGTTTATCTTTCGCATTATTAATACTGGGTATTATACTTATTGCTAGTAACTTACGTGCGCCGGTGACTGGTTTAGCTCCTGTATTGGACCAAATAATTCTTAGTTTTAATTTAAGCGCATCACAAGCCGGTATGCTTACCACCTTACCTTTAATTGCATTTGCTTTAGCAAGCCCATTAGCAACTAGTTTAGCTAAGAGGCAAGGTTTAGAAGTATCGCTATTTATTGCTCTTATTTTGATTGGCCTAGGCTTAGCATCACGCATGATAGATTCTGTGCCGATACTCTATTTAGGCACCGTTGTCATCGGGGTAGGCATTGCGATAGGTAATGTACTGCTACCGAGTTTAATTAAGCGCGACTTTGCACATAAAGTAGCAGTAATGACCTCGGCGTATGTACTTGCTATGGGTATTTTTGGTGGTAGTTACTCAGCGTTAATTATTCCACTTGCAGAATATAAACAAATAGGTTGGCAAATCGCTTTGGCCAGTTATGCGTTAATTACTTTACTAAGTTTATTTATTTGGTTACCGCAATTAAAGCTACGCACCAAACCAACTAAAGATCTGGTTGAAAATACCGATGAGGTTAAAGTGTGGCACCAAGCGCTTGCGTGGCAAATTACCTTGCTACTTGGCTGTAATTCGTTATTTACTTATATAATTATAGGCTGGTTACCAAGTATATTAATTGACAGTGGCTTCAATGCACAGCAAGCGGGTGCATTACAAGGCTCATTTCAGGTGGCTTCGGCATTGCCTGGTATTATCCTAATTCCTTTATTAGCAAAACTGAAAGATCAGCGTGTACTCACCTTTGCCTTAGGAGTATTGGCAAGCCTATCTTCAATAGGACTACTGTATATGCCAGTACATGCGTTTGTGTGGTCAATTACTATGGGGTTTTGCTCGGGTGCATGCTTTATATTGGGCTTGTCGTTTATAAGTTTACGTACTCACGACTCACATCAAGCTGCTGCCCTTTCAGGTATGGCGCAGTGTATTGGTTATTTACTTGCCGCTACGGGGCCTATTATTGCAGGTGCACTACATAGTTATTTTGGTAACTGGACATCTACTTTGTGGTTTTGCGCGAGTGCGAGTGCACTAAGCGCTATGTTTGGCTATTTAGGCGGACGGAATATTACTATACGCAACAAGGCCTAAGTGTAAATTTAAGGTGGGCCGTGTAATCATAAGCCCACTGTTTATACTTTAAACTAGTTTAATAAGCCTGAATTGCTTTTTGCCACGTTGCATTATCCAAAAGCGTTCAAACAACGAAATATCAAGCTGCGCATGCTCGTCAGTAACGACCATACTATTAATTTTAATCGCATTAGCTGTTATTAATTCACGCGCCTGTCGCTTTGAGCTGGCCAGTTTACTTTTAACTAGTAACTCAGCAATACTTATTTGCATGTCGCTAATAGTGTTCACGGTTAGCCCATCTTGCTCTAATTGTTCAAGTTCTGCCAAGGTGAGTGTTTGCACCTGACCATTAAATAACAACTCAGTGAGACGCTGCGCACTTGCCAAGCCTTCTTCAGCATGAACAAAACGTGTTAATTGCTCAGCTAAAATGCGCTGTGCTTGAGGCTTTTGGCCGCTTATCTTATCGTTTGCTTCTATGGCCTCAATTTCTTTAACTGATAAAAAAGTATAAAAACGCAAAAAGTTATACACATCAGCATCTTCACAATTTAACCAAAACTGATAAAAACGATACGGTGAGGTTTTTTTGGGGTTGAGCCAAATAGCACCGCCCTCGGTTTTTCCAAATTTTGTACCGTCTGACTTGGTAATAAGTGGCAACGTTAAACCAAACACTGTTTGCTGGTTTAAACGGCGGGTTAAATCAATTCCACTGACGATATTACCCCACTGATCGTTACCGCCTATCTGCAAAGTACAATTTAGCTCACTATTGAGCTTAGCAAAGTCATACGACTGCAATAAGGAGTAACTAAATTCAGTAAACGACAAGCCTTGGTCTGGACGTTGCAAACGTTGTTTTACTGACTCGCGGTTGATCATGGTGTTAATTGAAAAGTGTTTACCTACATCACGAAAAAAGTCTAATACATCAATACTGCTAAACCAGTCAGCGTTATTTTTTATTTGCAGTGGCTGGTTTAAATGCGGACCAAGTACACTCTCAACTTGGTTTGCAAGCGCATCCACCCATTGCGACACCGTTTGTTTGGTATTTAGGCTACGCTCAGTGGCTTTAAAACTCGGGTCACCAATCAACCCTGTAGCCCCCCCAATTAATGCCACACCTTGATGCCCTGCATCCATAAAACGCTTTAGCATTATTAATGGTACTAAGTGACCTATATGTAAGCTACCTGCGGTAGGATCGAAGCCACAGTAAACCACCTGTGGGGTTTCAAGCTTCTGGGTTAATTGCTCAATATTACTCACTTGAGAGACTAAACCACGCTGCGTAATGTCATTAAGTAAATGTGCTGTCATCGTATTTCTCAAAATTATCTATAAGAAAAATACTAATTAAACTCAGCGATGGGCACTATATCCCTAAAGGGACATAAACGCATTTTATTCTGTGCGCATTAAATGGTTTAAAAACAGTCGAAAAAATTCACTTAGTGAAGCAACGTTTAACTGCGAATATATACGTTTGCGATGGTTTTTAACTGTACCTAGGGTGATCCCAAGCTGAGCAGCAATATCTGCGGAGTCGCAACCTTGTACAATTAAACAAGCAACCTGATGCTCTCGCTGAGTGAGTTGTTGATTAGCAAATGATGTGAGTGCATTTTCCATCAGCTGTCCAGTCGCTGTACTATTAAATTGATTTAATAGTAATTTTTGGCTACCCCAATGTTGGCTACACAGTGCTTTTATTAAATTAAAATGTGCTATTAATTGTTGCTTTTGCAACGCACTAAAGCGCTGGTTATTGGATAATAAACCAAGGTAAATAACAATCGAGCGACCGTTACCTATATTAGTACAAATACTTAGCTCATCAGTCCAGTCAGTGTGAGTATAAAACTGCTGTTGATATGCCTTAAAGGTCAGTTCATCTTGATAACTAGCTATATCAGCGAGCCGAAATACTCCTTCCTCAGCTTTACTAACCAGTTCAGTATAAAAAGGGTCGTTTACAAACGAGTTAGTAAGGTAGCGCTGAAATAAAAGTTCACGCTGTTTCTCGATAGAATCGAATAAATAAATGGGATGCTTATTTACTCTGCAAGCCAATACAACCGCACAATCAAACTCAACAATAAGGGCAATGTAATTAACCAGCTTTTGCGCAAAACTGGTCCCCTTTATAGCTTGTACACATTGCGCTAACGCATCTTGCTGAGTTAATTGCTGCTGCGAGTCCGACTGCATTATGATGCCATTTTACACTGAGTATTACTGATACAAGTTTGCTTGCTTAATACTGGCAAAATCATTAAAACGCACGCCGTGTTGGCGCATCACTTCAAGGATTTTTTTACTGATCATTTGTCGTAAATAAAACGGCTGATTCGGCACAAAATGATGAATAGTATGAGTATGCCCAAAGTTAAAGCAAAATAAATTAAATGGCATAAACAAACGGCTGGTGATGACGTGAGTTTGTTCAAGCATATTATTAACACCGCCGTAATAATGCATACTTGAAGTAACAAAATTAAGTGAGCTCGAACGCACAATATTAGGCACAATCAGCACCACCATTAGAAATTCAAACACATTCATTACATCAAGCAGCAATACAGGTGAATTAGCAGCCAGTGGAGTGAACAAATTAACTAAGTGAAACACAATTACGCTATATAAAATGGCGAAATACGCAGTAGTAATCGGAAAACCTGCATTAAACACTTTAAAGAAGCTAAACCCATTAATTTCTTTACTAAAACGTTTTGCATTAATTAATAAACCGAGTAATCCATCAACAATTACCAAGGCACGTAAAAACGGATTTTTAATACCATTACCTACCAAACGCTCTTCTAAATCTTGCTCAGTCCCCGAGGTTTTATGATGATGTAAATGCATCTTGCGGCGGTACCACGGGCTAATAGTATTAGGACGCATCAACCACACGGTTAGCATCATAAAATTATGTAAAAATGGCTGGTTACTAAAATACTGTTTGTGAATTAGGTCGTGCTCAAGTTCATGGGAAATAGAGGTGGCAATCGCCGCTAAAATCATACACAGCCACGCGGGGATAATAGCAAAATAATACAGCGTGCCAATTCCGATTAATGCACTCAAAGAAAGTAATAAAATAGCCATTCCTAAGGTATTTTGATGCATTAATAGCGGGTGTTTTTTACGCAGTAATGCTTCTTCAGCCTTAATCGCTTTTACAATGGCTTGAATATTCTGTTTTGCGGTTAGTTGAGTCATGATGTTTTATTCGCAACAAGAGGTTGAGGTATATAATACCCGAGTCAAAACACATTGCATAACTTAGCACACCCGTATCAATGAAAAATACGATTAAAGTCAGGCCTGTGTTTACTATATAACCTAAGTTCTGGATAAGAAACCTATCTCAAGCAGAGCTTAAGGTTAGGTAAACCAAAACGTTTACAGGCCAAGTTTAGATCAAAACCTACTGCTTATAAAAGTAGCAATGTTGGACACATTTTTTGTAATTAAAATCCGTGAACTCAAATCTTAGGCATAAAAAAACCCCAACCAATTTGGTCGGGGCTATAAAAAGTGGTACCAGCGGCCGGACTTGAACCGGCACGCCTTGCGGCAGGGGATTTTGAATCCCCCATGTATACCAATTTCATCACGCTGGCATCATTTTTCTTTAACCTTCTAAACACGAGAAGATAAAGAAAAACCACTTTAGAGTGAAAGATTATGTACCCTCTTCCATCTCACTGTCTAGCATTATACAAACAATAAGCAAAGCGGCAAGCGTTTTATGTATTAAGTATGATCAACCGCTTAACATTTAGGCAACCATTAACATTTGAGCCAATACCGAGTTAAGCACGTAGCGTAATAGGTAGTATTTAGCGGCTTATTTGCTAAACTAGCCACACATTAACAGTGAGAGTATTTTTATGTCGGGTGAGTTTCCACGTGCTGGCTTTTGGCGCCGTTTTGCGTCGCTAATATACGACTCTTTAGTCGTCATTTCATTATCTATGCTAACCGCTATTTTGTACTTTGCTGCAATTCAAGTTTTAATTTCTACGGGCCTTATTGAACAAACCGAAGGTCAAGACCCTGCTGCATTTATAGATAATTCACCTTTACTAGATGGCATTCGCAGTGCGTTGTTTGTGGGCGTAAATGTTATATTTTTTAGTTACTTTTGGACCAAAAGCGGTCAAACAATTGGTATGCGAGCATGGCGATTAAGAGTACAAACTAACGATGGCAATTTAATTAGTTGGTCGCAATCAGTTATTCGCTGCATGGGCGCGTTACTTGGTTTAGGTAACTTAGTTGTTTTAGTTGATTTTAAAAACAAAAAATCACTACAAGATTACTTATCAAAAACCGAAGTGGTTACGCTCACCAAAGAAGAAAATAAACGCGTTTATCGCGAACTAGATTGATATCAATTCGCAATAATACTTAATTAAGCGAATTGGTATAATCTCAAGCTAAAGAATAAAAAACGCGGCGCTTTTTACAAAGGCCGCGTTTTTTATTTAAGCTTTAAATTTAGTTATACCCGCTTATTCATTAAATAAGCTGCAAACCCAGTAAATAAGATACTCGGCAAAACGGCGCCTATAATTGCAGGAATTTGATATACCATTACCACAGGCCCAAATATCTCATTGGTTAGGTGGAACACAATACCGGTTACCACCCCCATAATAATTCGTGCCCCCATAGTTACAGTTCGCAGCGGACCAAATATAAACGACAAGGCAACCAACAACATTACGGCAATAGACACGGGCTGCATTAATTTACGCCACAATGCTAAATCATAGGTGCTGGTGTCTTGCTCATTTTGTTGTAAGTAAGCTAAATATGACCATAGCCCTGAAAACGACAGTGATTCTGGTTTTACCGATACCACGCCTAGCTTTTCGGCGGTAAGCTGCGACGGGTAAAACTCTTCAGAAACTTGTTCAGTGGTAATTAACTCTTCGCTGATCATCACTTTATTTACATCGCGCAATAGCCAACCACTATCTCGCCCTACGGCTTCTTTTGCTTTGGTGATTTGTGTTAGTGATAACGATTTATCAAAATGATACATGTTAACGCCGCGCAGCATGCCATTTTGGTCAACATCTTCAATGTTAATGAAGTTATTAGCGTCTTTAGCCCATACTCCTTTTTGCGCATTAAACACATCCCCACCATGAATCGCTTGATTACGCATTTCCTTAGCGTGCAGCTGTGCAGCAGGAGCGCCCCACTCGCCTAAAGCCATTACGCACAATGCCATAAAAATAGCTGTTTTCATTACTGAGCCAATAATTTGTAAACGCGACATCCCCGCCGCTTGCATTACTACCAACTCACTATTTGAGGCAAGCGCTCCTAATCCAGTTAAGCCACCAATAAGTGCAGCCATAGGAAAAAACACCACTAAATCATCTGGAATACTGTAAATAGTGTACAGCATGGCAGTCATTATATCGTAGCTCCCGCGCCCTACAGATTTAAGCTGCTCAATAAACTTTATTAATGTACTAATACCCACTAGCACCATTAACGCAAACCCTGTGGTTTGCAAAATGCTACGGCCTAAGTACCAATCAAGTGTTTTCATCATAGGTTTTGCTCCCGCTTAGTGACGACAGCTTTAAGCCAAGCACCCAATGGACGACCTCTAATAATTAATAAGCTACCAATAAATAATGCACTTAAATGAATCCACCACAGTCCAATTGATGGCGGAATTTTGCCATCTTCTACCGCAAATTTGGCCGCATTAAGTAAAATAAAATAACCTAAATACAAGCTGATAGCGGGTACCAATTTTGCAAATTTACCTTGGCGAGGGTTTACTACACTCAAAGGCACGGCCAGTAAAGTTAATAACGGAATGGAAAGTGGGATCGCTAAACGCCACTGCCACTGTGCAATTGCTTCGGGAGTATTAATTGACATAAGTTCACGGGTTGGCACAGCTTCTAATTTACGACGTTGATGCTCTATTTCTTGTTCGCGAATTTGTACGCTGTAACCATCAAACTCAGTTAAGTTAAGCGAAGGCGCTTCGCCATCAGTTTCGTAGCGTTTACCATCAGTAAGTACTAACTGCTGCTCACCACTTTGTGCTTCAATTACAACGCCTTGCTCAGCGTATACTAAACGCGCTAAATCGCCTTTTTCACTATCTGGCAACTGCGCAACAAATACTTTATTAAGTTCTTTGCCGCCATTTTCAATATTATGAATAAACACCACGGCTTTTTCGTTACCGGTTTGTTGAAAACGCCCAGCTCTAAGCGCCGATAATCCAGCATCCGCCTTTGCTTGCTCTTTTAATTGATATTCTTGCTCGCTAGCCCAAGGTGCAACATACAAGGTAAGTACCGCGGCGAGTAACGCTAAGATGACACTAGAAATAAGCGTAATGCGCACCACATACCACTCACTCACGCCACAAGCTTTAAGTACCGTCATTTCACTGTCAGCGTAAATACGGCTATAAGCTAAAATAATTCCTAAAAATAAACTCAGGGGTAAAATTAATGATGCTAACTGTGGCAACTTAAGCGCAATCATTGCGAACACGAGTTTTGCTGGGATACTCCCCTCTGAGGCATCACCAAGAATAACAACAAACTTTTGCGACAAAAATATGGTCATTAAAGTTAAAAATACGGCGACCTGCGATTTTAAAACCTCAGTGGTCAAATAACGGAAAATTAGCAACATTCGCCCCTGTTAAACATGGAATTTCAATATAATAATAAAAAACGATGAGTGAACTAGTTAATTCACTCATTTTAAATGAGTATTAAGCACATATTATAAGCCATCAATATTAATTATCCTACCTAACATCACGATATAATGTTGCATTAGTTACCCTTAAGCATATAAAGTTCAAATACACAGTAAGAGTCGAGTAAAATCTACTAATATTAGCGCTAGACCTAAAAATTTAGGTAAAAAGACTAGAAAACACATTTTTAGTCCCAATTTAGCTTCTATAGATGACTCAAAATCAGGAGTGACAATGGAATTCAACGTAAAAAGTGGTAGCCCAGAAAAACAACGCAGTGCGTGTATTGTTGTGGGTGTATATGAACCACGCAGGTTATCCCCCATTGGTGAACAACTTGATAAAATTAGCGATGGTTATATCTCTAATTTATTACGCCGTGGCGACTTAGAAGGTAAGCCAGGACAAGTACTACTATTGCATCATGTGCCCAATATTTTAAGCGAACGTATTTTACTTGTTGGCTGCGGTAAAGAACGCGAACTTGACGATAAACAATATAAGCAAATTATTTCTAAAACTATCAACACGCTAAACGAAACGGGTTCAATGGAGGCCGTGTGCTTTTTAACTGAACAACATGTTAAAGGGCGTGATACCTATTGGAAAGTACGTCAAGCTGTTGAAACAACACAAGATTGCCTTTACACCTTTAATCAGCTGAAAAGTAAAAAAGTAGACCCTCGCCGCCCACTACGTAAAATGGTGTTTAATGTGCCTACGCGCCGCGAACTGACTATAGGCGAAAGTGCCATTGAGCATGGTTTAGCGATTGCGGCAGGTAGTAAGCTGTGTAAAGACGTTGCTAATATGCCGCCTAATATTTGTAATCCAGCGTACCTTGGCGAGCAAGCCAAAGAACTGGAAGCTAATTTTGATAACATCACTGTTGAGCTAATTGGCGAAGATAAAATGGCCGAACTAGGAATGAACTCATACCTAGCAGTAGGTCGTGGCAGTGATAACGAATCAGTTATGTCGGTAATTAACTACAAAGGCGCAAGCGATGACCAAGCGCCTATCGTTCTCGTTGGTAAAGGCTTAACCTTTGACTCAGGCGGTATTTCATTAAAACCAGGCGAAGGCATGGATGAAATGAAATACGATATGGGCGGTGCTGCTGGTGTTATTGGCGCTATGCGCTCACTTGCACAAATGCAGCTACCTATAAACGTAATTGGTGTTTTAGCCGGCTGTGAAAACATGCCAAGCTCAAACGCCTATCGCCCAGGAGACATACTAACAACTATGTCTGGGCAAACGGTAGAAGTACTTAACACCGATGCCGAAGGCCGTTTAGTATTATGTGATGCGCTGACCTATGTTGAACGTTTTGAACCAGAAACCGTGATTGATGTTGCAACCTTAACCGGTGCATGTATTGTTGCTTTAGGTGCCCATGCTACGGGTTTATTAGCTAATCATAATCCACTGGCGCATGATTTATTAAAAGCGTCTGAGCAAAGTGGCGATCGTGCATGGCAACTGCCATTATGGGATGATTATCAAGATCAACTTGAAAGCCCGTTTGCCGACTTTACTAATTTAGGTGGGCGCGCAGCAGGTACTATTACCGCGGCCTGTTTCTTATCTAAATTTACTAAAAAGTATAACTGGGCTCATTTAGATATTGCCGGTACTGCATGGCGCAGCGGTGCTAAAAAAGGCGCAACAGGTCGTCCTGTTCCTATGCTGACTCAGTATTTATTAAACCGAGCTGGTATTAGCGAAGCAACTCACGACTAACAAACCAACACAGGGCTTCACAGCTCAATGTAGAGTATAAAATAAGGCGCTTTTAAAGCGCCTTATTTATTGGGTATTAATTGAAGCAAACCCCGTTATATGGCAAAATCCCCTTCTTAATTTGTGTGTATTTAATAACAGCACAATCAATGTCATGGGAAATCCCGATACAATGAGCATGAATGCCCAGTTTTTCATTTTAAAGCAACAAGATGAGTCATTAGCTAAAGCCGATGATCACTTTGCTTTAGCAGCTCAAATAGCTGGGCAACAGTATCGGCTTGGTCAACGCGTATTTATTTTTGTAGATAGCGAAGAAACCGCCAACAGCATTGACGAAACTATTTGGACATTTGATGCCGACAGTTTTGTACCTCACAATTTACAAGGCGAAGGCCCAAAAGGCGGCGCACCTGTAGAAATAGGCACAACACCACCCGTTGGTAATCGTAAAGTATTAATTAACTTGGCCAATCACTTACCGGATTTTATTCGTCGGTTTAACCAAGTTTTTGATTTTGTACCCGTAGAGCCCGTAGCCAAACAAGCCGCTCGTGAGCGCTTTAAAAAACTACGCCAACTCGGTGCCAATATCACCACGCAAGATATTAATCGCTAACGCTCACTGCGTACAAAGCTAACTAACTCATTTAAGTACTTATTTAAGGTTCTGTGTAATGGATAAAACCTACAATCCGCAAGATATTGAACAGTCTCTCTATCAAGACTGGGAACAAAAAGGCTACTTTAAGCCATCTGGCCAAGGCACCCCATATTCAATTATGATCCCGCCGCCAAATGTCACGGGTAGCTTACACATGGGCCACGCTTTCCAAGATACTATCATGGATACCTTAACGCGCTTTAAACGTATGCAAGGTAACAATACGTTGTGGCAAGTAGGTACTGACCACGCAGGTATTGCCACACAAATGCTAGTAGAGCGTAAACTTGCGGCAGAAGAAGGTAAAACACGCCACGATTTAGGCCGTGATGCATTCATCGATAAAATTTGGGAATGGAAAAACGAGTCTGGTGGCACAATCACTAAACAACTTCGCCGCCTAGGTGCTTCTGTTGATTGGGACCGTGAACGCTTTACCATGGACGATGGCCTGTCTGAAGCTGTTAAAGAAGTATTTGTACGCCTTCATAAAGAAAACCTAATTTACCGTGGTAAACGCCTAGTAAACTGGGATCCAAAATTACACACTGCGATTTCTGATCTTGAAGTTGAAAATAAAGACAAACAAGGCCACATGTGGAACTTACGCTACCCACTGGCTGATGGTGTAAAAACACAAGACGGTAAAGACTACATTGTTGTAGCCACTACGCGCCCAGAAACCATGTTAGGTGACTCAGGTGTGGCAGTAAACCCCGATGACGAGCGCTATCAAGACCTAATCGGTAAAGAGATTTTACTACCGATTGTTAATCGTCGTATTAAAATTGTTGCCGATGAACATGCCGATAAAGACAAAGGTACGGGTTGTGTAAAAATAACCCCTGCGCACGACTTTAACGATAACGAAGTAGGTAAACGTCATCAAATGCCGATGATTAATATCTTCGATAAAGACGCGGCTATTTTAACAAAAGGTGAAACATACACCTTTGATGGTAAAGAACTTGAATTTGACGCGCCTATTCCTGAGCGCCTGCATGGCCTTGACCGTTTTGACGCACGAAAAGCGATTATTGCTGAATTTGAAGAGCTCGGCTTACTTGAAAAAATTGAAGACCATGGCTTAACCGTTCCTTACGGTGACCGCTCTGGTGTTGTTATTGAACCACTACTTACTGACCAATGGTATGTGCGTGTTGCACCTCTTGCTGAACCTGCAAAAGACGCAGTTAAAAACGGCGACATCCAATTTGTACCTAAGCAATACGAAAACATGTACTTTTCGTGGATGAATGACGTACAAGATTGGTGTATTTCACGTCAGCTTTGGTGGGGTCACCGTATTCCAGCTTGGTACGATAGCGAAGGTAACGTATACGTTGGCCGTGATGAAGCGGAAGTTCGCCGCGATAACAACATTGCAGATAGCGTAGCACTAAGCCAAGACGAAGACGTTCTTGATACCTGGTTTTCATCTGCACTTTGGACATTCTCAACTCAAGGTTGGCCAGAAAATACTGATGACTTAAAAACTTTCCACCCATCTGACGTGTTGGTAACCGGTTTTGATATCATTTTCTTCTGGGTTGCACGTATGATCATGATGACGCTGCACTTTATAAAAGATGAAAACGGCAAACCACAAGTGCCATTCAAAACCGTGTATGTAACTGGCTTAATACGTGACGATAACGGCGATAAAATGTCTAAGTCAAAAGGTAACGTACTTGACCCACTAGACATGATTGACGGCATTGGCCTTGAAGACTTAGTACAAAAGCGTACTGGTAACATGATGCAGCCTAAACTCGCCGCTAAAATTGAAAAAGATACCCGCAAAGTATTTGCAAACGGTATTGAAGCACACGGTACCGACGCACTGCGCTTTACCTTAGCTGCAATGGCATCAACCGGTCGTGATATCAACTGGGATATGAACCGTCTTGAAGGTTACCGTAACTTCTGTAATAAATTATGGAACGCAAGCCGTTACGTATTAATGAACACAGAAGATCAAGACTGTGGCTTTAACGACAGTGAAAAACAGTACTCGTTAGCTGATCGTTGGATTTTAGGCCAATATGAAGCAACGGTTAAAACCTACACCGAGCATCTTGATAACTACCGTTTTGATTTAGCGGCGAACACGCTGTACGAATTCACCTGGAACCAGTTCTGTGATTGGTACTTAGAGCTGACTAAGCCGGTATTATTTAAAGGCAATGAAGCACAACAGCGCGGTACACGTCATACCCTTATTACCGTACTTGAAAGCTTATTACGCTTAATGCACCCAATGATGCCTTACATCACTGAAACGATTTGGCAACGTGTTGCTCCACTTGCTGGCCTTGAAACAGCGGGTACCAGTATTATGGTTCAGGGTTTCCCTGTTTATAACCAAGCCAATGTTGATGCACAAGCGATGGATGACTTAGAGTGGGTTAAGCAATTCATTTTAGCAATTCGTAATATCCGTGGTGAAATGGATATCAGCCCAAGTAAACCACTTAGCGTTTTACTGGCTAACGCATCAAGCGATGATGTGCGCCGTATAAACGAGAATGAATCATTCCTAGCGTCATTAGCTAAGCTTGAAGCGTTTACCCTGCTTGAAAACAAAGACGATGCTCCAGCGTGTGCGACCTCTTATGTTGGCAATCTTGAGATTATGATCCCAATGGCGGGCTTAATTGACGTTGAAGCCGAGCTTGCACGAATTAACAAGCAACTTGAAAAAGCAGAGAAAGGCCTAGCGCAAGTGCAAAACAAATTGGCTAACGAAAAGTTTGTTAACAATGCACCTGAAGCGGTACTCGCTAAAGAAAATGCTAAGCTAGCTGAATTTACCGATGCTAAAACTAAGCTACTAGAGCAAAAAGTTAAAATAGAAAGCTTATAATTAAACCAGTACGAATGGCTTATGCCATTCGTAACCAGTTAATTTATAAGTATAAAAAAGCCGCTTACTTCAAATGAAGTAACCGGCTTTTTTGTGTCTAGGCTCTAGGCTCTAGGCTCTAGGCAGAATTAGAATGTGTAGTTGTACTGAGCACCTAACAATACTGCATGACCTTTTGATTCAAAAGACCACGCGCTACCTGAATCATCAGTTTCAGTAAAGTTTTGTGTCTTACCACGTAATACACTCACACCTAGATCAACGTTTGAGTTTTGATCAATCACATAGTTACCGCCAAACGAGAACCAAAAACGGTCTGTATCAGGAATAGAAATTGATAAATGCTGTTGTGATACAGGTGACTCATCAAACGCAAAACCAGCACGAAGCATTAAGTTTTCGCTGTACTGGTAATCAGCACCAATTGAGTAGCGTAATGCATCAGAGAAGTCTTCTGTTTTTTCAAACGCAATAAACTTGCCACCTGTAGGTGCAGTAACTTGTGCTTCTAATGAATCAAAACTGCTCCAACCTGTCCATAATACGCTGTAGTGAACGCCTAGCTTTTCATCTAACTGATGAGAACCTGAAAACTCAGCAATAGCTGGTAATGTGATTTCTACTGACCCAGGAAGAACTGGTATAGACTGAGCCGGACTTGAGAATGTTCCTTCAAAAGTAATGTCTGTCTCTGTGCGATAGTTAAAACCAAAGCGGCTATTTTCATCTAATTGATACATTAGACCAACGTTTAAACCATAACCAGTATCATCACCTTCTAGGTCAACCGCGTTTGTTGAAAATGGAGCGCTTGGATTTACACCCACTTTACGCACTATCGTTGCATCTGCATAAATGTAGTTTAAACCAATACCAAAACTGAACTGTTCTGATACTTTATAGGCAACACTCGCATTCATGTTTACAGTAACAATTTCAGTTTCACCGGCAATTTGGCCAGCTACGTAATCATCGTTAAACTCAGTGGCAAGGCCAAAGTTAGAAAATGCACCAAAACCAACCGATACTTTATCGTTTACTGGCATAGTGAAATAACCTGCTGGAATAATCGCGCTTGGTGCGATGCTGTCATCATTTAATGCACTAGCAGGTATGCCGTTATTTGTACCTGTGCCTTTTAGGCTAACATCAGGAATGACAGCCATAGCTGCAACGCTAAGTTGCTTCTCTTTAAACAACGTCATTAATGCTGGGTTACGTGCAACCACAGACGCATCGTCTGCTACAGACGCTTCACCTGCGTATGCGCGGCCTAAACCAGATACGTTTTGCTCAGCAAGCTGAAAAGCCGCTGCAAAAGTATCAGCTGAAACAAATGCCAGCGATGCCGCAATAAGAGTTTTAGTAAATTTCATTGTTGTGTCCTTAGCCAAACTTACTGTTTGGATAGCTATGTGTGTTGTTATTAGAGTTTCAAACCTGCGTACCCTACCTTAATTTTTTATAAAAAACCTTACTAAAACGTTAAAAAAAGCCAAAAAACACGTTTTTTAACGACAATTTAACAACTATTTAAAACTCATCGGAGCAGAAGTATGGTATTAGAGTATATACTCTAATGGTATTAATTCTCATTTGCATTGACTTAACTTGCGTTGCAATTTACACTGCCAATAAAATCACAAAGGGAGAAAACTGTGATCATTTTACTTATTATTGCTGGGCTTATTTTTTGCGGCATTAGTGTTTATTTCTTTTATAAGGCAAATTACTGCGCGTGTACGCGTGCTGGGAAATGTGACAATCCTGTCAATCAATATTGGCTCGCAGCCATTGCCATGGCGATTATTTCTTTGGTTTTTTGTTGCTTAGCGCTGCATGTAGAATTAGGCACATTACTGTGGTTAACGCTGATGGGAAGTTGTTTTTTGGGTGGCTATATTTCTGTTAAAACAAACGAAAAAAGAAGATGTAACGCTAAAGCAGTAAATGCTCTTTTAAAAGCCGAGGCAAATTAATCTTATAATCAGCAGGTTTAACACTTGCCTGTATTTTTATCTCGTTATTATTTAAGCTTAAATCTATATCTTTTGCGGTAACATGATGGTTATGTTTAGCGTTGTAAAAAAGCTTCACTTTAGGTTTGATAGGGTTTGAATGATTGCCCTCTAGCACCAACGCTAATCGCTCATTGGTTAACTTAACAATAGTTCCTACTGGGTGTACACCTAAACACTTAATAAATAACTGTACTAACTCTGCATCAAACAGCTGTTTGTTAGCTAACAAATAGCGAAGCGCATTAATTGGCTCATCACCCTCTTGATGCGGTCTATCTGCTGTCAATGCATCGTATACGTCTACAATGGCAATGATCCGAGCTGGGCGGCTTAATTTGCTTCCATCTACACCTCTTGGATAGCCTGAACCATCAAGACGCTCATGATGATTTACAATCATATCAAGCATTAAAGGCGTAATACCTTTTCCGCCTTTTAACAATCCTAAGCTTTGTGCGACATGCTTTTTTATTGCCGTCATTTCGTTACCCGTGACTTTTCCTGTTTTGGAAAATATCCCTTGCGGTAACTTAGCCTGACCTAAGTCATGCATTAAAGCCCCCATTGCAAGCTCTTGCACAACAGCGCGTTTATAACCTAAGTATTTAGCAAACACCGCTGTAAAAATGGTGCAGTTGATCATATGACGCCAGTTGTAACTGTGCTTATCTTTGATCCGAGTTAAAATAGTCATAGCGTGTTCATTACGAAATACAGAGCTCACTATTTCATTACTTATTTCATTGAGCGCTTCAATATTAAGTGACAAACCTGATGTTAAGTCACCAAAAATACTTTGTAGTTTTCTGTTGTGCGCATCATAACTCACACTGGCTTTTGCAAACTCTTGCTCTAAGCTTATAGCAACCTTTGCCTTAACTGGCTTATCTTGCTTAGCTACAGGAGCTTGTGGTTTTTGTTTTTCTTTGTATTTAGCTGGTACGGCGACATCACTTTTTGTAAAGTCGATGAGAAGCTCAAGCACCCCTTCGGTAATTAAACGCTGAATGATTGATTTATCACGAACCAAACCACTGGTTTTAATTTTTATGCCATCCACACCCTCCTGCTGCTTAGTAACGCTATTTACGTACATGCCTGGAACGAGTTCTGATATAGGTAAGGTGATTAGCATAAAAATGAGGGTTTCTATAATTAATGAATATATACTTTAAGTAGCATTATTTAGCTATAAAAGTCTAGCTTTTGAGTTCAGGGTAATAATAAATGATTACATCAATAATTATACGCACTAGCAAGAATAAACCATAAGCTCAGCAATGAATATACGCCTAAAGGTATAAAATAGATTGCTACATATTTTATTATCGAAAATTAAATAATGTAAGGCAGCGGACTAATTTAAATAATTGTAGGTATTTTGAGGAAGAAACAGGAAATGATACTTTAAACGCAAATGGCGCTCTCGGTAGGGATCGAACCTACAACTTAGCCTCCGGAGGGCCACGTGATATCCATTTCACCACGAGAGCACATTTGTTGCCGCCACATCAACTCGCGATATCAATGCTTTAGCATGCGCAATAATAAAGGCATCTTTGTATAAATACCAGCATGATTCGTTTACATGTCTATAATTTAAACTAATCACTTCACAAAAGGTAAAAAAAGCGCTATTTGTTTATATTCTATAAAAAAAACAGTAACGCTTTAGACACATATTATCTATTATTGTCACTGAACGGAAAGATTAAACACGAGGAAGTAATTATGAAGTTAATGTCAACAGAGCAAGTTGCTGAATTTTTAGGTGTAAAAGCAGAGCGCGTTAAACGCCTTGCTCGAGAAAGCCTATTAATTGCTAAATCAGAAGATGATAACGGCAAAATGCAATTTGACGCTGATGAAGTAGCAAAATACAAAGAGCTTGCGGAACGCTTTGGCGGACTTTAACCCTCCATTAAAGCAATAAGCTCATCCAGTTGCGCGCGCAATACAACAACCTGATTGTCTATAGCGCGTTGCTCATACCAACCTATACATAACAGTAAGTAAACTAACTGATAGCAATTGAGTTTATGCATAGATAAATAAAATTGATCTGATAGGGTGTGCGTTTTGTAATTGTTAAGCAGAGCCTGCTTGCCTGAAGCATCTAATTTAAAACTAACCACTAACGCAGCAAGATCAAAATACACATCATTTGTTTGAGCATACTCAAAATCGATTAAATAAACGCCTTGCGGGTTTACCACGATATTTTCTTTGACTAAGTCATTATGGCAAAAGCCGCTATCTACGGGCATGTTGGCAATGCTTTTTAATGTTTTGCTTATGAGCTTTTCATACTGTTTAAACACTAATAAATGCTGATAGGCTTGCAATTCCAAAGCTATATTCATTGCCTCATTATTAGTTGTATACGCATGTAGCTTAACAAGTTTAGTCAGTAGCGGCATCGCCAAATAAGACTGAGCGACGTCGCCATCAATATAGTTAAAAGCTGCGCGCTTATTTTGCTTATCAAGCCAGATGGGAGCAGAGCAAACTTGCTGTTTACTGAGCTCATATTGGGCATGTAACCCTACTTGTGGCCAATACGATTTATAACACTTTAATAAATAAGCTTGGCTGTCAGTACGGATCAAAAAGTTATCGTTGCTTAAACCGTTAACCAAATACTCTGTTGAGGTTATTGTGCTCGGTACTAAAAACGCGCTACAAATATTAACTAGCTGAGAATGCTGATTCATAGATTAAAGTTGCGCCATGGGCTTGGCTTGGCTTTGCTCGTATTCTTCGTACCACGTTTTAAATCCCCATGCTGCCATAACGGTATAAAATACAAATAAAACAAGGGTTGGGTAATAGCCTTTTTCATAGTACAAATACATAGAGGCCGCATCAATGACTATCCAATAGAGCCAATTTTCTAATACTTTTTTAGCTACCAGATACGTAGTAACCACGGCAAAGCAGGTTGTGAAACTATCAAGATACGCAAAATCTGCATGCGTATAGTTTTGCATTACATAGCCAATTGCTAATGACACTAATGCAGTCAGTACAATTAAAATAATATGTCGGTTTACCGGCCAGGATGTAATTAGTCGCTGCGCTTGATTAGCCTTGCCTTTGCGCCACACAACCCAACCAAACACCGCCATATACATATAATAAAAGTTTAGTAACGACTCCATTAGCAGCGCGCCATTCCAATACATAATAGTATAAATAAGCGTACTAAAAAAAGCCGCAGGCCAGCACCATAAGTTCTCTTTAATGGCCAGTAATAAATACGCCATCGACAAAGCAACCGCAATATATTCCCAATGCGACATTGCAGTAAAACCACTGAGTATTTGCGTTACAAAATCCATCATTATAAAACGACCGTGTTTGTTAAGGGGTTATTCGGGAGATAAATCGCCCGAAATAAATTTACACACAAATATAGCTTTACCAAATTGCTCATATGAATGTTTAATTTCTGTGCTGATCACTTGCATAACTAGATCATAATCACCAAATATTTGGGTCGACATCGTATTAGTGATCACTTTAAGCTCTTCGTAGGCATTAACTCTGTCGATAAAGCCTTTAATAAAAGGAATGTAATCTTGGTGGAGCGGGTATTTACTGATCTCTACTGATAATTTCATTTCAAACTCACCTTTTTAATTATTTGATTTCAACTAATCATTCAACGCAACTTAAATACAGTGTAAAATTACACTAACACTCAATTTAAATGAGCTCATTATGGCACGCAGAATTACCTACACTTTTAAAAATCAACCGCGCGAAATTAACTTCGCCAAAGATAAATACCACGATATGTATCAGGCTATTGCGGCTGCCGAAGGTATCGATTTAACTAACTACTTAAACATGGTACGCCAAATTGAAATGACATCTAAAGGGTCATCGGCTGTGCGTAACTTTCGTGATCAAGAATTTGCTCGCATGGGCTTTAGCGATATTTACTTTATAAAAGAGTAACGATACCGATTAAGTGAGCATCACGATCATTCTAGTAATGTAAACTTAATGGGTATTTTTAAAATAAATATTAGCGCTGGTACTCATAACTTACGCGCGGTGTAATATTACACAATAACTCGTAAGATATAGTATCAGCACATTGTGCAATCTCTTCTACTGGTAACTCTGGCCCCCACATAATCACTTCATCACCCACCTGGACGTTGTGCTCGTTATTACCTATATCAAGGGTGATCATATCCATAGCTACACTACCCACAATACCGTAACGATGCCCATTAATAATCACGGGTGTGCCTTCTTTTGCATGACGCGGATAACCATCACCATAGCCCAGTGCTACCACAGCCAACACCGTAGGTTTATCACTTTGCCAGCGGCCGCCATAACCTACTTTTTCATGTGCTCTTACATCGCGCACAGCTATCACTTTAGTGGTTAAGCGCATTACAGGCTTTAATTGGTGATCTTTACCTGTGTGATTAGCCATAGGCGATACACCATAAAGCATTAGCCCGGGCCGGACCCAATCACCATGGCCACTCGGCCACGCTATAATTCCTGCAGAGTTCGATAAACAATGAGCTTGCTGAACCTCTTGGGTTAAATTATCGAACAAAGTTATTTGCTGCACTGTTTTAGTATTTTTTACATCATCGGCACAGGCAAAATGGGTCATTAAGTTTATTTTTTTTTGTGCATTCGGGCTGGCTTGTAGGCGCTGATAAAACATATCAAACTGCTCAGGCGCAATACCTAAGCGATGCATGCCGGTATTTATTTTTAACCAGCAACTGATTGGTGCATCGAGCTTTGCATTTTCAAGTGCTCTGAGCTGGTTTTCATCATGGATTATGGTTTGAAAGTTATTGGCTAATAAAATCGGCAAGTCATCTTGATGGAAAAAACCTTCCAACAACACAATAGGCTTGGTCAGCCCGCCTGCTCGCAGTGCGAGCGCTTCATCTATTCGTGCCACTGCAAATGCGTCGGCATCATTAAGGTGTTGCGCAATAGTGACTAAACCATGCCCATAAGCATTCGCTTTAAGTACGGCCATTACTTTACTATTGGGCGCAAAGCGTTTTACCTGTGCTAGGTTATGTTCAAGCGCGGTTAAATTAATTTCAGCAGTGGCTAAGCGCATTAGTAATCATCATCTACAGCAGGCCCCGCGTAATTATCAAAGCGAGAGAATTGACCTTGGAAGGTTAGGCGCACTTTACCAATCGGACCGTTACGCTGTTTACCGATGATAATTTCTGCAACACCTTTATCAGTACTGTCTTCGTTGTATACTTCGTCACGATAAATAAACATGATTAAATCGGCATCTTGCTCAATAGAGCCCGACTCACGCAAATCTGAGTTAATTGGGCGTTTATCAGCACGTTGCTCTAGGGTACGGTTAAGCTGCGATAGTGCAACAACCGGACACTGTAATTCTTTTGCTAATGCTTTAAGTGAACGTGAAATTTCGGCAATTTCTAAGGTACGATTATCTGACAAGCTAGGTACGCGCATTAATTGTAGGTAATCGACCATGATCATACTAATACCACCATGATCGCGGGCAATACGACGTGCACGTGAACGTACATCAGTGGGTGTTAAGCCTGAGGCGTCATCAACATACATTTTGCCTTTTTCCATGAGTAACCCCATGGTTGATGAAAGGCGCGCCCAGTCATCGTCATCTAGCTGACCAGTACGTACTTTGGTTTGGTTAATTCGGCCAAGGGACGCCAGCATCCTCATCATAATTTGTTCAGAGGGCATCTCTAGTGAGTAAATAAGCACTGGCTTGTCTTGGGTCATTGCTGCATGCTCAGCAAGGTTCATCGCAAAGGTAGTTTTACCCATAGATGGACGTGCTGCTACAATAATTAAATCTGAGGGCTGCAGACCAGTCGTCATTTTATCTAAATCAGCGTAACCTGTGCTTACACCGGTAACACCATCTTGTGGTGACTGATAAAGCTCTTCTATTTTATCAACGGTTTTTTCAAGTATGTTGTGAATGCTTTGCGGGCCATCACTACTTTTTGTACGTTGCTCAGCAATTTTAAATACTTTGCTCTCAGCAAAGTCGAGTAAATCGTGACTTGTGCGCCCTTCTGGATTAAAGCCTGCCTCAGCAATTTCATTGGCAACACCAATCATTTCACGCACAACTGCACGTTCGCGTACAATGCTAGCGTAAGCATCAATATTAGCAGCACTTGGGGTGTTTTTAGCTATTTCGGCTAAATACGCAAAGCCACCAATCCCTGAAAGCTGATTATTTTTTTCTAAACTTTCAGAAATAGTAATTAAATCAATCGGATCGCCAATTTCAGCCAGTGCTGTCATTGCCTCAAAAATAAGCTTATGGGTACGGGTATAAAAGTCCTGTGACACAACGAGTTCAGCTACGCGATCAAATGCTTGATTATCAAGCATTAAACCACCTAAAACAGATTGTTCAGCTTCTATTGAATGGGGAGGAACTTTAAGAGTGTCGACTTGCTTATCTGGTTTGGCCATAACTTCACAGTACTAAAATTGAATGGCTCTATTCTATCGACTTGGCGGGGCTGTGCAAATAGCAAAGCAGGAAATCTTTCCTGCTTTTTGTAACTTAAAATAAAATGGATGATTATTGACGCTTAAGTCCAATCGTCCCACTTATGGTATTCATTTCTACACTGGCATCGGTGCCATTAGTATTAAACTTAATTCCACTGGCTGGGCCATATTTGGCTTTTTGCACTTGGTCGCTCGTTAGCTGGTTGTCAATTTTACCGCCGGCATGGGCTTGCACTTCAAATTGTGCCGATAAATCAGCTGGAAAGTAAAACTCAGCATTGCCACTTACAGATTCAAAACTTACATCAGCATCACTTAAAAGGCGATTAATACGCACTTCAACTTCGCCATTTACAGTGCTTATTTGTAACTCTTTGATTGCATCGAAGGTAAGATTGATATCACCGTTTACGTTTTCTAAGCGAATATCATTGGCAGTCGAGTTTGATTTTATATTCCCATTAACCGCATTAAAACGAACTTCTCCGTTAGATTGCTGATCATCAATTGCGCCATTTACAGTTTCAAATTGCACTTTACCACTGAGGTTTTTTGCGTTGATGTCACCGTTAACACTAGTAAGCTTAATATCGCCGTTAAGATCATTTACTGTAATGGCGCCATTGACTACATCAATTTCAGTGCCTCTTTTTAACTCTTTTGCAGTTACCGAAGCGTTAACCCCAACATACTCCAGCGCACTGCTTTGCGGCATGAAAATAGTTAGCGTTGAGCCATTATTGTTATTATCCCAGTTTGAAAGATCAGGCATTTTTACAATAAACTGAGTTTTATTACCCTGTGTTTTAAGAGTGTAGCCTTGTGCTTTATCATCAAGCTCGCCGCTCACTTTAAATTGATTTTTCTCCCAGCCCATAATATTTACATTGCCGCGCTGATTTTCTATATGAATAACGCCACCGTTTGGTACTTCAATTTGTTGTTCTATTTTTTCACCGGCAAATACAGCCATTGGTAATAAAGCGATTCCAAGTATTATTGCTTTCATTTATTTCTCCTAGATTTGTTGCCAACGCGGTGCATGCACCTTGTTAATTAAGTCGAGTTGTTGTTGATATACTTGCGCTAACATAGACAGTAGCGCCTTATTTTGTGGTTCATTTTCAAGTGTTTGCTTTATAGCCTGCTCAGCATCTTCAAGTTCTTGTAACTGTACTTGCCAGTTATCTGTTAGTGCCGCTTGGCTTTGGTATTGAACAAGTAAACTTTGTTTTTGCTTAGTAAAAAAATCACTCATCGCCACAGCGGTATTTGTCTCCGGAGATGTAAAAAACACCATAGTGCTAACCAAAGCAGCCACACAACATGCTGCAATAGCAGTTAGCTTCGGCCAAACTACACTATTAACTGTGCTTGCCTGCTTATTAGTCATTATGGCGCGCTCAATCCCATCCCAGAGCTCTTTATCGGGTGTTATATTTTTATTTAATTGTGTTAGCGACTCATTTAAGTAGTCATCAAAATTTGTTTTACTCATTTTCGTACCACTGTTTTAATAATTGCCTTGCACGATGATATTGCGCCTTACTAGAGCCTACAGCTATGCCTAGCAAGGTTGCTATTTCTTCATGCCTATAACCTTCAACGGCATACAGTACAAATACCATTCTTGCGCGCTCAGGCAGCCTAACGATTAATTTATCTAAGCCATTTAAGCCATTGCAGTCATTTGCAGATTGCTCATCCATACCGCTTTGTTCAAAGCTAATAACTTTATTAAGCCAATGTTTTTGCTTACGCACATAGCTAATAGCAATATTACTGGTGACACTGTAAAGCCAGGTAGAAAATTGCGAACGCCCATCAAATTGCGCTATTTTGTGCCATACCTGTACAAATACTTCTTGGGTTGCATCTTGCGCATGCCCCTCATCGGCTATTAGCCTCAGGCATAAGCCATAAACTTTTGCTTTATGCATGTCATAGAGCGCTTTATAAGCTAACTGGTCGCCGTTTTTAACTTGATCAATAAGCATTTGCTGCACTTGATCAGTTATTGGCTGATTAGCGTCCATTAACATCGCAAATTTTTCCTGTTTATAATTATGTAATTGCAATTTAACTTATTAGACGTGAGAAGAAATAGAAAGGTTTAAATGAAATAGAAAATATTTGTAGAAAATGAAGCTTTATTTTAGAAAAGTGTTTGATTTAATCCACAACAAACAATTTATTACTTTTGGGTTATAAATTTTAGACACAAAAAAAACCGTGCAGAGCACGGTTTTTTTTAACTTAATTTTAAAAATTAAGCTTCAGCAATAACGATTACTTTAATAGTAGCTGTTACGTCTGAGTGTACTGCGATTGCAACGTCAAATTCGCCAGTCTCACGGATAGTACCTAGAGGTAAACGAACTTCTGATTTAGCAACTTCAACACCAACAGCTGAGATAGCGTCAGCGATGTCACGAGTACCGATTGAACCGAATAATTTACCTTCGTCACCAGCTTTAGATACTAATGTAACTTCTGCTAATGCTTCAAGTTTGTCAGCGCGTGCTTGTGCTGCAGTTAACTGTTCAGCGATTTTTGCTTCTAGTTCTGCGCGACGTGCGTCAAACGTTTCAATGTTTGCTTTAGTTGCAGGAACTGCCTTACCTTGTGGGAAAAGGAAGTTACGTGCGAAGCCAGATTTAACTACAACCTGGTCACCTAGGCCACCTAGGTTAGCGATCTTATCTAGTAGAATAACTTGCATGTTTCTACACCTTTTAAAAACGTGTTAATCCGCTGCTTACTTATGTAAGTCAGTGTATGGAAGAAGGGCTAAGTAGCGAGCACGCTTAATAGCAGTTGCTAGCTGGCGCTGATATTTAGCGCTAGTACCTGTGATACGGCTAGGTACGATTTTGCCACTTTCTGTAACATAGTTTCTAAGAGTAGCTAGATCTTTGTAATCGATTTGTTGTACGCCTTCCGCTTTAAAGCGGCAGAACTTACGACGTCTGAAATAACGTGCCATGAGATTAATTCCTCAAATAATTCTTTCTATATGCTGAGCATGCAAAACCAATTGGCTAAGGCCGTTACGACCTTCGTGGCGATTTAAAAAACCACTCACTTGCAATGCCTGCCCAACGTGCAAATGTTGAGTCTGTTGTTGCATTTGCTTACCACTGGCAACCACCTGAAGCCTCACATAACTATTACGGTTAAGATCTGCTTCAACTTGCATTGATTTATGTTCTACAACAAAAATGCAATGCGGTATGCCCGCGGGGCTTTGGCTAAACTTGGGTGTTTTACAAACTACCCCCGATATAACCAGCTGATTCGTATATGGGCTAACCATTATAGTAACTGCTGACTACGTGCCATGCTAGGACTCAAAACAATTAAGCAGCTGGTGCTTCTTTCTTCTCTTCTCTTACAAGAGGAGACGCTTCAGTTACAGCGTTTTTAGTACGCATAACTAAGTTACGAAGCACTGCATCGTTGTAGCGGAAAGTAGTTTCTAGCTCGCTGATTACTTCAGTTGGTGCTTCAACGTTCATAAGAACATAATGAGCTTTATGAAGCTTGTTGATTGGGTAAGCCAGTTGGCGACGACCCCAGTCTTCAAGACGGTGGATAGTACCACCTGCTTCAGTGATAGAACCAGTATAACGTTCGATCATACCAGATACTTGCTCACTCTGATCAGGGTGAACCATGAATACGATTTCGTAATGACGCATGGATATTCCTTACGGTTAATAGAGCCTTCTACCGTTTCGGCCGGTCGGTTTAAGGCAAGGAATTAATAGTTTAAAAGCCGAAATGAGCGCGCATTTTACGCTTAGTAGGATAATTAAGCAAGCAGGTTTTTTAAGCTTTGATAGATAAGTGTTAAAGCTATCAGCTATCAGCTATCAGCTATCAGCTATCAGCTATCAGCTATCAGCTAT
>NZ_JASDDE010000016.1:9181-71691 GCF_030407565.1 Pseudoalteromonas sp. APC 3694 | reverse complement strand
TAGCTTGGCTGTTAGAACTCAATCTGTACGAGTGCCCACACAGATGATTGCTTTATATTGTTAAAGAACGTTGCGATTAAAGCGTTAAACTTTATCTCGCTAGGGCTGCGCATATTACGCTTTCCTATTTTTTTGTCAACACTTAATTTTGTTAAACTTGAAAGTTTTCGAAACTAAGTTTTACTCAACTCACTGAGTAGCTCGTGCCTCGCTATGCGTTGCGCTCTGCCGTCTCAGTGGGGTCGCATTATAGGGAGATCCGAAAACAGATCAACCCTTTTTTGAAGAAAACTTGAAATAAATGACTGTTCGAACAAAATTACAACTAAACGCTCATTTTAACCACTAAAAACTGTGGTAAAGATCGGTTTAACTAGTTTACTTTAAGTTTCCAACCACATTTTTTCTGATACTTAATCTCTTGATTTAGCTCACTTGCCATTAGTGGGTGGTTTTTTAACCAATCGCTTTCAAATTGAATAGCTAACTCTTCATTTTCAGCTGTTATCTTAAAGTTAGGCAAGACATCATCTTGGCGGCGCATAGATAAAATAACAGCAACACGTAATAGTCGAACGATATACGTTGCAACCCTACTGTGTGCGCCTAAATGATCTAAACATCCTTTTTGAAGGTCTGAACGATGGCTGTTGGCAATCGCAACGATCACTTTGTGTTCTGATTGCGAAAAACCTGGCATATCGGTATTTTCTAAAATGTAAGCGGTATGTTTGTGGTATTGCTTGTACTCTATTAATAAACCAATCTCATGAAGTTGCGCCACCGCATTTAAAAGCGGTAACCCACTTAATGCTTCTATCGGCCAATAATGATTAACTTCGCTAGCTAATTGTAAAGCTAAGCCGGATACTCGCGATGCTTGCTTTTGATCCACATGATAACGGTTCATAAAACCATCAATCGTGCGTTGACGAATGTCGTTATTATGCAGTTCCGGTAGCATGCTATATAAAACACCTTCACGAAGTGCGCCACCCGCCAATCCCATTTGTTCTATTTCTAGTGACTCAAACAGTGCAATTAAGATAGCCAGCCCAGATACAAACACTAAACGTCGCTCTTCACTTAACCCTGGCAAGTCGAGTTCAGCTATAGTCTCATAAGCAATAGATTGTTGTTTAATGGTGTATAGCTTTTCAAGGGTGAGCATTTCATTTAAATTTTGTGCCACCATAATTTCTTGAATAGCTTGTACGGTCCCTGACGCACCAGAGGCAAGTTGCCAACCAGCCGTTTTATACTCAGGCGCTATTTCATCAATAACAATACGCGCGGCTTCAATAGCAGTATTAAAGTTTGCTTCATTTAACTGGCAATCTTTAAAGTAGCGTTCAAGGTAAGTAACACACCCTATATTAAGACTTTTATAGTGACGTGCTTCAAAGCCTTGACCGATCACCACTTCAGTACTCGCACCACCAATATCAATAACTAGCTGTTTGCCCGCACATGAAGAAGTGTGCGCAACTCCTTTGTAAATAGTTCGCGCTTCTAGCTCACCACTAATAACATTAACTTTATGGCCTAATATTTTTTCAGCACGTAATTTAAAGTCGTCGGCGTTGGTTGCTAAACGAAGTGTTGCAGTGGCAACAATGGTGATGTTTTTCTTGGGAATATCTTGCAACCGCTCAGCAAACAAGGCCAAACACTCCCAGCCTCGTTGCATAGCCTCTAAGCTCAATAGATTATTATCATCAAGCCCAGCGGCGAGTCTTACTTTGCGTTTGACGCGACCTATTGTTTGCAAGCCACCCGCCACTGATTTGGCAATAAGCATATGAAAGCTATTTGAGCCCAAATCAATGACTGCATATACATTTTTTTGCGGTTTAAGTTGCCCCACCGTTCAAAAACCTCTAGTTACAAATACTATCAAACTAACGGTCGGTTAAGACCGTCCTTTTTGGTAACCATTATTTGGGCGACGTCCGTTGTTATTACTACGATTACGTGGACCGGTAGAAAAATTACGTTTTCTGTGAATAGTCGGCTTGGTCAAATCATCTAGCAATGCACTTTTATCGTAATGCGATAAAGGGATGCTGTGCTCGATGTACTCTTCAATTTCATGAAGGTTATAAGCATACTGCTCACACGCAAAGCTAATTGCATGACCCGAAGCGCCTGCACGAGCTGTACGACCAATACGGTGAACGTAATCTTCGCAATCATCAGGTAAGTCAAAGTTAAATACATGACTTACTTCTGGAATATGTAAACCACGCGCAGCAACATCGGTAGCCACTAAAAAGTCTAGCTCGCCTTTACTAAATTGCGCGAGTATTGATTGACGTTTCTTTTGGTTTACATCACCGGTGAGCATACCCACTCGATGTCCATCTGCTTTTAACCATGCATACACAGTTTCACAGCTGTGTTTGGTATTTGCAAAAACAATGGCTTTCTCAGGCCATTCTTCTTCAATCAAGGTTAACAACAGCTTAATTTTATCTTCTTGTGAAGGATGAAATAGCTCTTCTTGAATACGTTTACCCGTTTTTACATCGGGTTCTATTTGCACATGCTCTGGGTTTGTCATATGTTCAAATGCAAGCTCTTGTACACGATACGACAGTGTGGCAGAGAATAATAAGTTTAAACGTTCTGATGTATCCGGCATACGACGGAACATATAACGGATATCTTTAATAAAGCCTAAATCGAACATACGATCGGCTTCATCTAGCACGACTACCTCAATTTCATTAAGGGTGTAACAGCCTTGCTTGTACAGATCTATTAGGCGACCTGTAGTACCAATTAAAATATCAACGCCTTTTTCTAGTTGTGCACGTTGTTTTTCGTAATCTTCGCCACCATATACTAAACCTAAGTTAAGATTACAGTGCGGCGCTAAAATTTTTGCATCTTTGTGTATCTGAATCGCAAGCTCCCGAGTTGGGGCCATGATCAGGGCTCTTGGATGTTTACTAGGTGCTTTGCTAGATTGTAATAACCGGTGGCATGTGGCGGTTAAAAACGCCAACGTTTTGCCTGTACCTGTTTGTGCTTGGCCCGCAATATCGCGCCCTTCACAAATAAACGGTAGGCATTTAGCTTGAATGGGTGTGCAATATTCAAACCCACTTTCGGTTAACCCGGCAACCACTTCCGGTGCAATAGCAAAGTCTGAAAACTTTTTATCGGTCAAATGTGTCTTAGTCATAGCGTTTAAGCATAACGTTTAAACTTGCAATAAGAAACAAGAGTGTTTAAATACGCACTAAATATTTCGCCTAACTAAACCGGAGAGCGCAATGAGCGAGAAAATAATCCAAATTACCGACGATAGCTTTGAAGCTGACGTATTACAATCAGACAAACCTGTACTAGTAGACTTTTGGGCTGAATGGTGCGGACCGTGTAAAATGATCGCCCCAATTCTAAGCGAAGTTGCTGAGGAATTTGATGGCCGTGTAACGATTACTAAATTAAACATTGACCAAAACGCAGGTACTCCACCTAAATTTGGTATTCGTGGTATTCCTACACTACTACTTTTCAAAGATGGTCAAGTGGCTGCAACTAAAGTAGGCGCATTATCAAAAACACAATTAGTTGAGTTTTTAGAAAACAACATCTAAGTGTAAATTTATAAAAAAAGGGCGCTCAGCCCTTTTTTTATTATTTATTTTACAGAAGTACTGGACGCTGCAGTAATGACCTGCTAGTTTATAAAGCCAACTAATCCTTAGTTATATTCAACAAACCTCACTCAACGATCTAATAAAGCGATTTTGAGTATGACAACTGTAATAAAGAACCCACCAATATGCATTTACGCGAATTAAAAGACAAGTCTATAAAAGAGCTTGTAAACTTAGCTGAGTCCATGGGGCTCGAAAACGTAGCCCGCTTAAGAAAGCAAGACATTATTTTTGCTATTCTTAAATCCCACGCCAAAGGCGGAGAGAATATTTTCGGCGGTGGTGTATTAGAAATTTTGCAAGATGGTTTTGGCTTTTTAAGATCATCAGAAGCTTCTTACTTAGCTGGCCCAGATGATATTTATGTATCTCCAAGCCAAATTCGCCGTTTTAGTATGCGTACTGGCGACTCTATTTCAGGTCTTATTCGTCCGCCAAAAGATGGTGAGCGTTACTTTGCTTTACTTAAAGTAAACGAAGTTAATTTTGATAAACCTGAAAACTCTCGCACTAAAATACTTTTTGAAAACCTGACACCACTACATGCAAACGAACGTTTTCGTATGGAACGCGGTAACGGCAGTAAAGAAGATATTACCGCACGAGTTCTTGATTTAGCGTCACCCATTGGCCGCGGCCAACGTGGTTTATTAGTAGCACCGCCAAAAGCGGGTAAAACCATGTTGCTACAAAATATTGCGCAATCAATCACACATAACCACCCTGATGTTACATTAATGGTTTTACTTATTGATGAACGTCCGGAAGAAGTGACTGAGATGCAACGCCTAGTAAAAGGTGAAGTTATTGCATCAACATTCGATGAACCAGCATCTCGCCATGTACAGGTTGCTGAAATGGTTATCGAAAAAGCAAAGCGCTTAGTTGAGCACAAAAAAGACGTGGTGATTTTACTTGATTCAATCACACGTTTAGCACGTGCTTACAACACCGTTATTCCATCATCAGGTAAAGTATTGACCGGTGGTGTAGATGCTAATGCATTACATAAGCCTAAACGTTTCTTTGGTGCTGCACGTAACGTTGAAGAAGGCGGTAGCTTAACAATTATTGCGACTGCGCTTATTGATACCGGCTCTAAAATGGATGAAGTTATCTACGAAGAGTTTAAGGGTACGGGTAACATGGAACTACACCTTAACCGTAAAATTGCGGAAAAACGTGTATTCCCAGCTATCGACTTTAACCGTTCTGGTACGCGTCGTGAAGAATTACTTACTAAGCCTGATGAGCTCCAAAAGCTGTGGATTTTACGTAAGATAGTCCATGACATGTCAGAAATTGATGCCATGGAATTTTTAATTGATAAACTATCGATGAGTAAAACCAACGATGAGTTTTTTGATTCGATGAAACGTCAGTAATCTGAACGCTGGTGAAATAAACATTTTTAAATAAAAAAGACACCAGATGGTGTCTTTTTTATTTTTAGAGTAAATCAGCTTATCCGTATTGCTTAAGCAGTACCAGCAAGCCATTTACTAATGTTGTTAACTTTTGAGTGTTAATTTGTGACTGAAGTAATTCGTCATCTAGTGCTTTTGCCGCTAAGGCTATTTCTTTAAACTCAAACATTTGTGCCGCACCTAAAACTCGGTGGCTATCTTTTTGCAGCGATTTATAATCTCCAACTTTAAAATGCTGTTCAATTAGCTCACTTTCTGTAATCAGGCTTTGTTTAAAACTCGCTACTAAATCACTCATATCTACATGGATACTTTCTGTCGATGAATCCTCATTTGCTGAGCTTAAGTATTTAGCTAAAACAGTGTAAAAAGATTCTTTGTCTATTGGTTTTGCTAAATAATTGCTAAAACCAAGTGATAAGTAGTGGTCAATCTCGTGGCTCATGGCATTGGCCGTTAACGCTAAAATAGGCGGCTCATAGCCACATTGTTTGAGTAGTTCAAACGCAGAAATACCATCCATAACGGGCATTTGAATATCTAAAAGCACCAAATCCGGATACAGTTTTAAACTTTGCTCTACGGCTTGCTCACCATTTTCAACGGCAATCACTTCAAGTCCTAGGGAGTGTAAATAACGACTGATCAGTTTGCGGTTATCACTGTGATCCTCAGCAAGCACCACCTTACCGGATAACAACCTATGCCCTGCAGCCGATTTAGCCTGCATATCATCGTGGCAAACTTGCTCTTCAACTTGTATACAGGGCAAATAGAACGAAAACTCACTGCCCTTTTTAAACTCACTCTGCACGCTAATATAGCCACCCATCATCGCTGCCAATTGCTGCGACAAGCTCAAACCTAGTCCTGTACCGCCAAAACGTCGGCTAATGCTGTTATCTGCTTGGCTAAAGCATTCAAAAATAAGCTTAAGCTGTGAGGAGCTCATGCCAATTCCGGTATCTTGAATACAAAAGAGCAGCCCTTGATCCGTTTTGCTAACAGCAATTGTTACGTGCCCCTTATGAGTAAACTTAATGGCATTGGCGCATAAATTAATAAGTATTTGTTTTACTCGAGTTAAATCTAGCCGCGTAAAATAGGTATCACCTAACTGACTCTCTAATATCAGTGACAAGCCTTTCGCTTTAGTTTGTGGAGAAAACATAGCGTGAATATCGTTGATAAGCTTCACTACATCAAAACAACTAATATTAAGTTCTAACCGGTTTGCCTCTATCTTACTTAAGTCCAACACATCATTAATCAAGCTTTTTAAATGCTCACTTTGTCGTTGTATTACCCTAAGCTCATCTTGTAATTGCTCAGCCTTGTACTGGCCACTAATAAGATCGTCAGTTTGCGCCAAAATAGCGGTTAATGGCGTTCTAATTTCATGGCTTATATTCGCTAAAAACTGGCTTTTAACCTCGTTAGCTTCACGCAGTTCTTGCGCCACACTTTGCAGCTCTTTGGTGCGCTGTTCAACTTGCTCACTCAGCTTTAACTTCGCTTGTTTTTCTGTTCGGCGTTTATAAACAGCAATTACCGTAATTAAAATTAATATGGCAACAATCACCAACAAAAACGTTAACTGTGAACGTTTAGCTATTTGCAATTCTTGTAAGTATTGTTGTTGTTTTAATTGTTTAATTTCTTGGTTTAGCTGATTCGATTCAAACTGGATTTGAAATTGACTGACCGCTTTTGAGGCTTCTTCGGTATTAACACTGCGCTGATAATCAACATACTGTTGATGCAAACTTAACGCTTTTTCATAATCCCCTAAGCTAGCATGGATAAGCGCTTCAACCCCCAAACCGTCTTTTATGCGCATGCCATTATTGTACTCTTTGGCAAGCGTAATTGAACGCTCTGAGGTTTCTTTGGCATTTTCTGTATTGCCTTGCACAAATTGAACAGTCGATAACACGTGTAAGGCAGCCGCTAGTAACGACTTATTATCAGCCTCAAGTGCAAACTGTTGCCCTGCATTAGCATGATATAACGCGACATCAAATTTATTTAATTTAAGATTAATTGTGGCTAAATTGGTGTGCTTAGTCGAAAGCTGAAAGGCGTTATTAACACTTTGATAGTAGCGCAAAGCTAATTGGTTGTAATGCAACGCTAACTGGTACTGCCTCGATTCAGTGTACGCCACACCCATGTTACCGTATACCTGTGCAACGCCATCGTCATCACCAAGCTCTTGAAAAACTTTTAAAACCTCACGATACATCTCAAGCGCGGACTCATACCGAGAGAGACGAATATAAATACCGGCGATATTATGTAATATATCGGCTTTATCTTGTGCGCTCCCCTCTTTTTCATAAATGACTTTGGCCTGCTGATAATAATCGAGGGCTAGCTCCATGTTATACATATCAAAGTAAGCGAGCCCAATATTACTGAGTAAGTTAGCCTGTTTAATCGGGCTTTTAAGGGTAATGGCAATGTTTAACGCGCGATTATAATCAACGACCGCTTGTTGCACTAACCCTTGATAATAAAGCACCACGCCTTGCATTTTAATTGCACGAAAATAAAGTTTTGGCTGTTCTTTAAGGGTGTTATTCGCCTCTAGTAATTTAAAATACTTTAGTGCATTAGCTAAATCACTCTGTGTAAACGCCAGCTCCGCTAAGTCACTGTAAATGGTCACGCGTTGTAAATTTGGAAGATCAGGGTTAGCTAATATGTCTGTTGCAAGGCGGTGCTTTTTAGTCCATGTTTGCTCAAGATCGAACTGCTCAAACAAACTTGTCTGCTCATTGGATAAAGCGTCGTTTGATGCACCACTCAGTACAACCAAAAGACCAATAAAGCAGATGCGCTTTAACCGAGTCAGCATAAAAATATCCTTTAATCCTTGCTAGCCATAATAAAATGACACCCAAACAATATGTAAACATCTAATTTAGACCAATATAAAACAGGCATTCACGCCCACTCCTTGGGGTTTAATGTTACTTAGGTGTATGATAATTTGTTCAAGATACACCAATTAATAGATTGTAAACAATGCTTAACCCACTGATAGATGAGATTTTTGAACTATTAATCAATAATAAAGTGTGGATGGTTCATACTTTAGCATCGGAACTAAAAGAACGTGGGTTACTTGATACCTTAGCAGCTGATCCTGGGCGTGATTTATTTAAACGTAATTTTTTAATTATGAATGCACTTTATCAGCTACAGCAGCAAGTTATGCCAAAACAGCAGCTACTGATTAAAAGTTTACACATTGAGCTGGTAAGCGACCCTCGCCAAAACCAACTTCACCCAAACGATCCGCTGCGTGACTACTACTTAAACTGGCAAAACTTTGAAACATCAACAGCAGAAATTAACGCATTATTAGATAGCTTTTGGCAACGTTTCAGTAAGCCTAAACAACATGAAGCGCCTTTAAGTGCTCAGCAACATCAGCAATTAATCGCTCGCTGGCAATTAGTACAACCAATTACATTAAAAACATTACAAAAGCGTTGGCGACAACTAGCCGTTCAGCATCATCCAGACAAACAAGGGGGTGATAATGAAGTGTTTAAACAATTAAAAATGGAATATGAGCAACTCAAGGCGAGCTGCTCATCTTAAAACGTAAAACTAGCGCGTCAGGCGACGAGCACGGATTTTACGCCCTTTAATATTGCCTTCGGTTAATTTACGTAACGCGGGTTTAGATGAGTTACGCTCTACCGCGACAAAAGCCACGTTATCAAGTACATTAATTTTACCCACTTGGCGCCCTGCTATACCATCTTTACCTGTTAATGCCCCTAAAATGTCACCGGCACGCACTTTTTGTTTTTTGCCTGCATCAATCATCAAAGTCACCATTTCTGGCTTGTAAGGAGGCTTATCAAGTAGGTTATATGATGGCATTGGCTCAGGGGTAAAATCACGCTCATAGTGGTCACCAATTTGCGCTACTTTAAATTGCTCAGCATCACCGTAAATAGAACACGCAATGCCTTTTTTGCCCGCTCGCCCGGTACGCCCTACGCGGTGAACATGCGTTTGTGGATCATGCGCTAAGTGATAGTTAATTACCATGTCCATATCATCAATATCTAAGCCCCGTGCTGCTACATCGGTTGCCACTAAAATAGACGCACTCTTATTGGCAAAATGAATCAGTGTACGCTCACGGTCACGCTGCTCTAAATCGCCATGCAATGCAACGGCGCTGAAGCCTTCATCGGCTAAATCATCACATACTTGCTGTGTTTCTACCTTGGTATTACAAAACACCACACAACTTTGTGGGGTAAATTTAAGTAATAGTAATTTAAGGGTTGGATAACGTTGCTTATTATTATCCATTTTATAGAAGTATTGCTTGATAGTGCTTTTTTCTTGCTGCTCTTCTACTTTAATCATTTCAGGGTTGCTCAGAACACGCTTTGCAATGGCTTCTATTGATTTTGGAAAAGTCGCGCTAAATAACAATGTTTGACGATTTGTTGGAATACACTCAATTATGGCATCGAGGGTGTCTTGAAAACCCATATCAAGCATTTGGTCAGCTTCATCAAGTACCAGCGTTTCAACATCATCTAAGCGCAATGTACCTTTACGAATATGGTCGTCAACTCGCCCTGGTGTACCTACAATAATATGCGCACCATGTTCAAGTGAGCCAATTTGAGGACCAATTGATACCCCGCCACACAAAGTTAAAATTTTAATATTATGAATACCGCGTGCTAATTTGCGCATTTCAACCGCTACCTGCTCTGCAAGCTCACGGGTTGGGCACAGCACTAACGACTGAATACGAAAGCGTTTAACATTCAGCTTGGCTAAAACGCCTAAACTAAATGCCGCTGTTTTACCTGAGCCTGTTTTGGCTTGAGCAATAATATCTTTGCCATTTAAAACGGGTGGTAGGCTTTGCGCCTGTACAGGCGTCATTTGGGTGTAGCCGAGCGTTGATAAATTATCAACTAACCCTGAAGGTAAGGCCAACGATGAAAAAGCAGTTGCAGTCACAGTAAATTCCATAGCAAAAAAATAACTTGAGAAAAGTCTCAATAAATATGCGGCTAATAATAGCAGATTTAACAATTAGCAACCATTAACAACGCACGATAAAAAGTGCAAATAAAGATATTGCAAATGATAGTTATTTTTATTAAGATCCGCAGCGTTTTACTATTCTAATAACTCTAAGCCGGAAGCTACTAATGAAACTTAACCCACTTTTTATCGCACTTTTAGCCAGTACCTCTGCAAATGTATTCGCCAACACCGCAAATATAGAGCGCATTGAAGTAAAAGGCAGTTACTTCAACGACTACAAAGTAGATAATGCCAGTGGGCCAATGAGAACCTCAACCTCATTACTCGATACCGCACAATCAGTCACTGTTATTACAGATACAATTGTAAATGAGCAACTAGCAACCACCTTAGGTGAAGTACTAAGTAACGATGCGAGTTTAACGCCAGGATCTAAGCAACGTAATCGTGAAGTATTTAACTTACGTGGTTTTGAGTTAAGTTCATCAACCGGCTACCTGCGTGATGGCCACCAGCATTGGTCGCACTATCAACAACCCATTGAAATTTTAGAGCAAGTTGAAGTAATTAAAGGACCATCGAGTATTTTGTACGGCCAATCGGGCCCTGGCGGCTTAGTAAATATGGTGACCAAAAAGCCAACCGCACAAACGTTATTTAATGCCAGTGCCGATGTCGATCAACATGGCTCAACTCGCTTTATGCTTGATGCTGGCGGCGCATTGACTGAAGCTGAAGATTTACGTGCCCGTGGCGTATTAGTAAAACAAGACGTTGAATACTGGCGTGAGTATCAAAACGGTGATAACCGCGAACGCGATCGTTTTTTAGGTGCATTAGTGGTTGATTACGATATTAGCGATAACGCCTTAGTACGTGTTCACTATGACCGTACTGATGACGAAGCAGGTCTAGATACGGGTGCTTGGATCGATAATGATGCCAATATCATTGGTAACGATAAAACAATTCGTGACATGTCTTGGGCCTTTACCGACATCACCGTTGAAAACATGGGCATTGATTTTAAGGTGTTTTTAACCGACAACTGGCACGTAAATTTAGGCTACAACGAGCAAACATTTGAACGCCAACGCTTTGAGTCAGCACCACGTAAGCCAAGTGACTTTATCGAAGGCGATAGCTATCAGTCACGCCCTTACGATCGCTTTGATGATTGGCAGTTTAAAACTGCTTTTATCGACTTTATTGGCGAATTTGAAACCGTGGGTGTGCATCATCAATTACTTGTAGGCGTTAACTCACTGGATTATTACTACGGCCAATTACGAACCTCTGCTGATGCAATTAATTTTACTGCGGGTCAAAATGAGCCTAATCGCCCTAATATAAGTTACAAATCAGATGATACTATTAGCTCATCTGCCTACGACTACTTCGGGATTTATATTCAAGATTTGATTTCGTTCTCGCCTAAATGGCAACTATCACTAGGTGGTCGTTACGATAAACAAAGTAAAGAAAACAGCAATAACGAATCGTTCGTACCTAAGGTCGGCGTACTTTACCATCCAAATGCCTCAGCAACCGTATATGCAAGTTACTCGGAAGGGTTTGAGCCGCAAAACGAAACATTAGAAAATGAAAATGATGTTAATAATGGCATGAAACTCGATGCCATTACCTCTGAGCAACGAGAAGTTGGGGTTAAATGGCAACTATTTGATGACCGATTAATGCTCAGCGGCGCCTTATTTGATATTAGCAAAACAGGCACCTTAGTGAGCGAAGATCTGATTAACCCTATTGGTGATATAACCAGCATCACTACGCAAGCAGGTGAGCAACGCCATAAAGGCTTTGAGCTTTCTGCTCAAGGTGCTGCTACCGACCGTTTATTTGTTATGGCATCAACCATGTATTTAGATGCCAACTATGAACGAGATGAAGAATTAGAAGGTAAGCGCCCTACCGATGCACCAAAGTGGTCTGCCTCACTTTGGACCCGTTATGAACTCAATGACGCCATCGCTTTTAATGCCGGCGCTTTTTATGAAGGTGAACGTTTTGCCGATAATGCCAATACTGTAACAAAACAGGGATATACCCGTGTTGATGTTGGCGCAACCTACGCACTTAAGGTAAGTAATACAGATATTAACCTGCGTTTAAACATTGAGAACTTATTCGATAAAAACTACCTAGCCGGTGGTGGATTAAATAACGTGACGGTAGGTGAAGGCACAAACGTGCGTTTAGCAGCGCAATTTAGCTTTTAAATACAAACTTTAAAAATCCATAGCCCACCTTAATTTGAGGTGGGCTTTTTTTGAACTGACTTTTGAACCCACTGAATAGCCTACTCATCTCATCTATTTTTTATCCTCTTTGTTACATGCTTTAATGGTGTTAATCATTACAAAGGCTCTCTGAATATGAAACAATTGCTCACAGCACTCCTATTTACCACCAGCATGACGGTAAGCGCCAACAACAGTGAATTCACTGCAAAACAGCTACAACAAGTAGATGAGGTGCGCACCACCGCCCTTAAAAGTGATTTAAGCTATCAATTACTAGAATTACTCACCACTGAAATAGGCCCGCGCCTACCAGGCACCGAAAACGATAAGAAAGCCGTTGCTTGGGCAAAAGCAAAGTTTGATGAATTGGGTTTTGATAAAGTCTGGTTAGAAGAAGCAACCTTCCCTGAATGGCGTCGCTATAGCGAAAGCGGAAAAATACTCACTCCAAGCGAGCAACCTCTGCATTTAACAGCACTGGGTAACAGCATTAGTACACCCAAAGAGGGGATCAGCGCACCTGTCGTCTTATTCGAAACCCTTGACGAATTAAAAGCTGCACCGGCGAATAGCTTAAAAGGTAAAATTGCTTATATTAATTACCGTATGAACCGTGATATTGACGGCAATGGTTATGGCCCCGCGGTAAAAGCCCGTGCTACCGGAGCAATTGAAGCGGCTAAAAAAGGCGCTGTTGCCTATATGATGCGCTCAGTTAGCACTGGCCACCATCGCTTTGCACATACCGGCGGTAGCTATTATAAAGAAGGGGTAACTAAAATACCTAACGTGACTATTGCCAATCCTGATGCTGACCAAATAGCACGATTAGTCGCATTAAACAAAGACGTGTCGGTTAATATTAATGTACAAACCGAAAACCTAGGCGAGGGCACTGGTTATAACGTCATTGGCCAATTTAATGGTACTGAAAACCCTGAGCAATATGTACTTATTGGTGGACACTTAGATTCGTGGGATTTAGGTACTGGCGCTCTGGATGATGGCGCTGGCGTTGCCTTAACCATGGCAGCAGCAAAGCATATTAGTGATGTAAAACGTCCTAAGCGCAGTATTCGCGTTGTGCTTTTTGCAGCTGAAGAACTCGGCCTTTGGGGCGCAAAAGCGTATTTTGCAAAGCATAAAAATGAGCTTAATAACATTGTAGCTGCTGCAGAGTCTGACTTTGGTGCTGATGTAGTTTATGGCTTTGAATCAAATGTAAACGCAGCTTCACTGCCAGTAGTGCGCGCGATTGCCAAAGAGCTTGCGCCATTAAATATTGAATACATTGGCCAAAATGAAGCTAGAGGCGGACCCGATCTCATCCCATTTAAAAATGCAGTTTCTGCACCTATTTTTGAACTGGCACAAGATGGTACTGACTACTTTGATTACCACCATACAGCGGATGACACCCTTGATAAAGTGACACCCGCTAAACTTCGTCAAAACACCGCTGCTTATGCTGTATTTGCGTTAATGGCCGCCGACGCTAAAACGACCATTAAACCAAAAGCACGCACTAAAGAGTAACTGACATAATTACTTACAGTTTGCTGCTTTAACTAATACGCTCATTGTTTTAACTTAAAGAGAATTAAAACAGGGAGCGTATTTTCATGCTGCTTTTCAATACCAGTCAGTCTTTTCCTCATTTTACACAAGTACAGTGCTGCCCTAATTGCAAAAGTAACAGCTATCACTTAGTTAACCAAAGCCGCTTTTTGCGCTTTACTATTCTTCCTATATTTCCGATAAAGTTGAGCTATAAACGCGAGTGCTATCAATGTGGACATTGTGAGCCTACAAGCATTAAAAATTTACCCCTGTTCGAAAAGCTAAGCCTACCCAAATACTGTATTGGGTTAGTTTTATTGCTGTGGGTATTGTTATTTTTTTACCAAAAACACCTTAATGCTGAGGCGCTAAAACAAAGTTATTTAACCAACCCCAAAGCCTACGATACCTATTTAGTAAAGGCCGATAAATTCACTCATGAACCGTGGACACTGACTAATTTAAAAGTAGCGCAAGTGCTGAGCTTTGATCAGCAATTTATAACGTTTCAGGTGAGTAATTACAGCTATAAGCGCAGCAGCGCTATAACCACAGCAATGCGTGCCAGTTTATTAGTGCAAAGAGATTACTTTTCGTCTAAAACCATCACCCTACCTCGTAATGAAATAAAACGCTTATACAAGGATGACATCATATTCGACGTGCTGCGCCCCTATGCAAATAGTTTATATGGTGGATTTGTGATGTTTCCGCCACAGCCAAAACCTTTATATAAAGGAGTAAAGCTCGATAAAAATAATCAACAAGGAATTATGTACCACAAAGATGGGCAATACGATGAAGCGCTAGAAAGCTTTACTCTTGCAGCGCAAACAGGTTCTCAATGGGGGCAACTAAATCTGGCGCAAATGTATCGCGACGGGCAAGGCACAGAGAAAAACGCCCCACAAGCTATTTATTGGTATAAAAAAGCCATTGCTCAAGGTAATAGCAAAGCTAAACACGAACTTGAGCAATTATGTAAAAGTGCACAATGTGAATAATGTAAAGTAGCGCGATTACGCCGCGCTACTATGGGTTTTAAAGAGCTTAGTATAGGTTACATGCATAATAACAATAACCAACCCCGCAACCACACCAAGTAAGCCATCAAATACTAAAGGGGCTAGCATCTCACCTACCCCACCTAAAGTTGACTGGGCGTAATGTGTGATATCAATCTGCGTATGATGCAGTAACTCAACACCATGCACTAAAATTCCACCCCCAACTAAAAACATGGCGATTGTACCTGCAAAGGCTAAAAACTGCATAAGTCGGGGAGCTGCTGCAAGTAGGCCTTTACCCAGTAATTCTTTAAATTTATTTGCAGAGAGTTTTGATTGGTTAAGTAAATACAATCCAGCATCATCAAGTTTTACAATTCCAGCTACCAGTCCATAAACACCAATTGTCATGATGATGGCAATAACACTTAGCACCAGTGCTTGATTCATTAACGTAGCCCCAGCCACAGTCCCTAAGGTAATTACAATAATTTCAGCAGACAGAATAAAGTCAGTACGAATAGCGCCTTTTACTTTTTGCTTTTCATATTCAACTAAATCTAACTTTTCATCATCATCTATCGTTTCCTCATGGTGAGGTAAAAAGCGAGCAAATACTTTTTCAGCGCCTTCAAAACATAAAAATAAACCACCCATCATTAAAAGTGGCGTAATTAGCCAAGGCAACCACACACTAATTAATAACGCAGCCGGGACTAATATCGCTTTATTTAAAAACGACCCTTTTGCTACCGCCCATACTACCGGCAGCTCTCTATCGGCAGTGACCCCTGTAACTTGCTGCGCATTGAGCGCCAAGTCATCTCCTAGTACGCCTGCCGTTTTTTTAGTCGCGACTTTACTCATGGTCGCAATATCATCAAGTAAGGTCGTTATATCATCAAGTAATGTTAAGAGGTTAGTGCCAGCCATGATATTCCCTAGCTAAAAATAAGAGCTTAAACATAACGTAAAGCCTTATTTTCACCAACGGTTAATTTAGCTTTGCTAAGCTCTTAATTAACCAAGCGACCAAATAAGTAAAACACAACCTAATGAAACACTACGCCATTACTATTACTTTAATAGCCCTGGTTGCATGCAATGAGCAACCCATTACAACAAACTACATGTGCGATAACACCGCTGCACAGCTGGATATTATTAGCAACAAACAGGCGACGCTCCGCTTTAATAAGCATGATTATTTATTAACTCATGAGGTGAGTGCTTCTGGTAGCAAATATATTAATACCAAGGTACTGTTTTGGAGTAAGGGCGAGCAAGCTATGCTAATAATTGACGGTAAAAAATATCAATGCACAAGCAATTAACCATTAACTAACAACATATTAAAAAACTTGCTACACTAACAAAAGTCTTAATATTGTTGATAACGTTATGCATTCTATCGCTATAAAACATAAAATAATTTTAGCCTTTTCAGCTATTGGTCTATTAATGCTCACCAGCTGCATATTTTTTTACTGGTCACTCCATCAAATCAGTACCACTAACTCGCGCATAGAAACGTTAGCGGTTCCGGTACAGCAAGCAAGTAAAGACCTGCGTTTATCGCTACTTTCAATTACTAAATTTAATGCCATTGCTTACAGCCAAACTAAACTTGATTTACTACTGCAAAATAAAAAGCAAGCACACGCAGAGCAAACACAGTTTTTTAATAAATTAGAGACGCTAAAAGCGCAAGTTGCCAAACAACAAAGTATGCAAACATTACTTGTTACTATTCATAATGACTTCACTAAACTAAATACAATAAGCAACGACATGCTTGCAGTAAAAGAGCAACGCTTTAAGGCACAAAGTACCGCCGCAGCACTGACAGTTACCTTTAATGAACAGCTACGCGATCTGAGTAACCAATTACTTGATATAGAGCTCATAAACGTAGCAGGCAACCAGCAATCGCTTTTAAATGCAGTCTTTGGCACAGCGACTCGAATTGATGATTTATTATTTACTCTAAACAATAATGTCAAAGGCATTGGGCAAGTAACCACCTCAGAAGATATCAATGCCCACCAACAAGACACTTCTTTTTTACTCGATAATATTCAATCTAATCTTAGTTATTTAGAGCAACAAGCCTCTCCTATTACAAATAAGCTCAACGCCAATGAGTTAATAGCGGCGTTTAACGATTTAAGCAGCCTATTAAATAGTCCTGATGGGCTGTATGCATTGCAGAACACTGTACTCAATAGCAAAGACAAGGTTGATCAGCGGTTTGAAAGTTTTCAACATGCCTTTATCATTATAGAAAATCAGCTAATTGAGCTTAATAAACTTGCAGACACGCGCTTTGACTCCCTGCAAGAGAGCGCTAAGTCAGCAATCAATACCGGCTCTAGCTTAGTTATTATTATTGCTTTTGTTTTAATTGTTTTGCTGGTTATTATTTCAGTGTTTACTACTAACGCCATGCTAAAACCACTTAAAAAGGTAAATAAAGAACTCGCACGCATAGCCTCAGGTGACTTTTCACAGCGTAGTAATCCTCTAAGTAAAGACGAATTTGGTACCCTACTGCATAATACTAATAAGCTTTGTGATGATTTAACTCACCTAATAAAAGGGATTAGTAACGACGCCTACGAACTCGATAACTCAGCCATTCAAACCAGTGAAAAAGGGCAGCAAATGACCATCGTTGCTAAGCAACAGCTGGAACGCAGCGCACAAGCAACCTCATTAGCGCAACGTATGCTACAAAGCTCACAAGCCGTTTACAAACAAGCGCAGAGTACCTCAAATGAAATAACGAATGCCTCGCAGTTTGCAAATGATGTCAATGACATTGCAAACAACAATAGCCAAAGTATTGAATCTCTTTTAAGCCGCTTAGATAAAGCCGTCACCAGCACCGAGGAGCTTGCGCAATACACCCAACTGATTGGCGCTATTGTTGATACGATTAGCAGTATTGCAGAGCAAACCAATTTGCTAGCGCTTAATGCGGCCATTGAAGCAGCAAGAGCCGGTGAACATGGTCGAGGATTTGCCGTAGTGGCCGATGAAGTGCGTTCGCTTGCAGCACGAACACAAAGCTCCACTAGCGAAATAACCACCATGATCAACACACTACAACAACATACTCAGACTACCCAAGCTGAAATAAATGATGGTCAACAACAAGCCAAGCATTGTGTTGAAAACAGTACTGAACTAAATGCAGCCGTTGAGCGTATCAAAAGCACGTTAGTATCGGTCAATGCAATGAGCAAAGACATTGCCCATGCATCGCATGAACAACTTGCAAACAGCACTGATATCCAACAAATAATGGCTAAGGTAACCGATCATGCCACCTTAAATGCCGACAATGCGACGACCCTAGCAAGCGAAAGTGAAGATGTTAACCAACTTGCACACTCTTTAAAAGATGCGGTAGAGCGCTTTAAGTTTTAAGTGCAAGTAATGACTTGGCTTGCATGAACTGGGTATAATACTTTTAACTTTTTGCTAAGTAACGGCCCACAATGAAATACAAAGATCTACGCGATTTTATCGATTTACTTGAAAAACGAGGCGAATTAAAACGCATCAGCCAAGAAATCGACCCGTATCTTGAGATGACCGAAATTGCCGATCGCACACTGCGTGCTAAAGGCCCCGCTTTATTATTTGAAAACCCGAAAGGGTATGACATGCCTGTTCTAGCTAACTTATTTGGTACACCTAAGCGTGTAGCAATGGGTATGGGCCAAGAAGATGTCAGTGAATTACGAGAAGTTGGTAAGTTATTGGCATTTTTAAAAGAGCCAGAGCCACCAAAAGGCATTAAAGAAGCCCTTGAACAAATTCCGGTATTTAAGCAAGTCCTTAATATGCCAGCCAAAGAAGTAAAAAAAGCGCCCTGCCAACAAGTTATTTTACAAGGTGACGATGTTGATTTAACCAAGCTTCCTATTCAGCATTGCTGGCCTGGTGATGCTGCGCCTTTAATTACTTGGGGTTTAACCGTTACCAAAGGGCCTTATAAAAAGCGTCAAAATTTAGGGATTTATCGCCAGCAGTTACTTGGCAAAAATAAAATTATTATGCGTTGGTTATCTCATCGTGGTGGCGCGCTTGATTTTCAAGAGTGGTGCAAAGAACACCCTGGTGAGCCGTATCCGGTATCAGTGGCATTAGGGGCAGATCCTGCCACAATTTTAGGGGCGGTTACTCCGGTCCCCGATACATTAAGCGAATATGCTTTTGCCGGTTTATTGCGTGGCAGTAAAACGGAAGTGGTTAAGTCTATTTCGAATGATTTACAAGTACCGGCCAGTGCAGAAATCGTGCTTGAAGGGCATATTATGCCGGGAGAAATGGCACCTGAAGGCCCCTATGGCGACCATACGGGTTACTATAATGAAGTCGATGACTTTCCCGTTATGACGGTCACTCATATTACTCATCGTAAAGACCCTATTTATCACAGTACCTTTACGGGTCGTCCGCCTGATGAGCCAGCTATTTTAGGGGTGGCTTTAAACGAGGTATTCGTACCAATTTTACAAAAACAATTTCCAGAAATTGTCGATTTTTATTTACCGCCAGAAGGTTGTTCGTATCGTATGGCCGTGGTTACCATGAAAAAACAATACCCAGGGCATGCCAAGCGCGTAATGATGGGGGTTTGGTCATTCCTACGACAGTTTATGTACACTAAATTTGTTATTGTCTGCGATGATGACATTAACGCCCGAGATTGGAACGATGTCATATGGGCTATTACCACCCGTATGGATCCTGCACGCGACACCACGTTAATTGAAAACACGCCAATAGACTATTTAGACTTTGCATCGCCTGTCTCTGGCCTTGGTTCAAAAATGGGCATGGATGCAACCAACAAATGGCCTGGCGAAACAACCCGTGAGTGGGGCGAACCTATTGTTATGGATCAAGCCACTAAAGATCGCGTTGATGAACTTTGGGATAGCCTAGGTATTCTTTAACGACTTTGGTCTAGGCTATAAACTCACCCTGCGGATATGCTACTATTGCTCAAATAAAGTGCGTATCCGCTAATTTAAGGTAAAACATGCAAACATTACACGCTGACGTTGTTTCTATCAGTCCACTAACAGAATTTGTTCATAAAGTTATTTTAAAGCCGCAGCAACCCGTCACATTTGAAGCTGGCCAATATTTACAATTGGTTTTAGGTGAAAAAGATAAACGTGCGTTTTCAATTGCAAGCCGTCCTTCACAAACGGATGCTTTAGAATTACACATTGGTGCTTCAGTTGCTGACTCATATGCTATGCAATCGCTAGAGCACCTTCGTAGTGCTCACAATAATAATCAAACCGTGACTATTGAAGCGGGCTTAGGTGTTTCTCAACTACGTTTGCAGTGCGAGCGCCCCATTATTTTACTTGCTGGCGGCACAGGCTTCTCTTACGCAAAATCAATGGCCGATCACCTTGCTGAAATAAATTGTCAGCGCCCAGTGCTATTTTATTGGGGTGTTAAAGAAGAGTCTGCGCTGTATGCACACACCGAAATGAAAGCTTGGGCAGATAGCCATAAGCACTTCGAATTTATTCCTGTGGTAGAAAATCCTACTGACAGCTGGACTGGCCATACTGGTTATGTGCATAAAGCGGTAATGGACGATATCATCTCGCTTGAACCTTACGATATTTACATGGCAGGTCGTTTTGACATGATAGGCATAGTGCGCGATGACTTTATTAGCCACGGAGCCATTCGCGAAAACATGTACGCAGATGCATTTGCTTTTATCAAATAAACGCTAGGGTCTGTTTACCTTTCAAGGTTAAATTTGCAGCAGTCTGTTTGGTATTTAGGCAAGGCAGAGCCTATGTAGTGTGGTTATTCCCCATAAATAGGCGATAACGCAGCATCAATACCAAACAGGCGCCGCCCGAAGGGTTCTGCCTAGGGGCGATTTACTCTTTGTTGCTCGGCTTTTACTTAGCCCACTAGGTTACAAACCTCACGCCGCGATTAAACCGCCTCTAGTTTGAACAAATTTTAATCCGCAAAGGTAAACAGACCCTAATATTTTTAAGGCACCTTAGGGTGTCTTAATTGTTTTTATTACCCGCCATTACCGCTGCGATGATTGTTATTACCTATTAAACTCATCAACATAAACAATTTCCTAAAATCCAATCTATAAACCATACTTTGTATAGAACATTCAGCGGGAGAAACCTAAATGCTAAATACAAAAGTAAAAGATTTTATGCAACACAAGTTGCCTCATATTACCCCTAATACAGAAATGACGACCGCCATTGCAGAACTACAAAAATTTAAATTGCTTGGTGCCCCAGTATTTGACGATAACAAGTTGCTAGTAGGTTTTATCTCTGAGCAAGAGCTACTTAAACCCCTAATGCAAAGCAGTTATTTTTGTGACGGTATGGTAAAAGTGTCGCAGTTGATGCAAACAGAAGTTGTGACGGTCAGCGGTGATACTAATATCATGGAATTAGCAGAACAAATGCAACCTGGTAAGCCAAAGAATTATCCCGTGGTTGATGGTGACGTTGTAGTTGGCATGATCAGCCGTGCCGATATTTTAAAAGCACTTTATGATAATTACGTTAGCTGTCAAACTCACATATAAACAAAAATGCCACTGTAAACAGTGGCATTTTTAATCGTATGGGTGATTAACGCTGTGCGACTTTGGTTTTGAGTGCCTGTTTATCTGCATCACTTAAATACGCAATTTCAAGTGCATTGGCTTGCGCTTTTTCCATATCAGCTTGCGATAAACCAGCTTGTGGCGCTGCAGTTGCATATTCGTACTCAATTTCAATCCCTTCAACAGCCGGATCATCGGTATTAATGCTGGCCAAAATGCCATGATCTAAAAACTGTTTTAGCGGATGCTTAGTTAAGTCATTTACTGTGCTGGTTTGAATATTGCTGGTTAAGCACGATTCAATACCAATACGGTTATCACGTAAATAATCCATTAGCGTTGAGTCTTCAATCGCTTTAACGCCATGCCCTATTCTGCTTGCACCAAGCTCGTTTAATGCTTGCCAAATACTGGCAGCACCCAATGCTTCGCCAGCATGCACGGTAACCGCTAAATACGCATCACGTACTTGTTTAAAGTGATCAACAAACAGCTCGCCAGGGTAACCAATTTCGTCACCGGCTAAATCAACCGCGACCAAATCATTTTTAAAAGCAAGTAAAGCATCCAGCTCGTGTTGACAGGTTTTAACACCATAAGTACGAGACAAAATACCAATTAAGTTTGCTTTAATATCAGCATCTTTTGTTGCACTTTTAATACCATCGACCACAGCTTCAACAACGCCCTGAGGATGTAAACCTTGGCTTTGTGCCATGTAGTAAGGGCTAAAACGTAGTTCTACGTAATCAAGGCCTTGCGCTTGTGCATCTTCAATGTTTTCTATCGCAATTCGTCTACAAGCATCATAATCACCCAGTACCGTGACCCCCCAATCAAGCTTTTGTAAAAATGCTATTAGGTTTGGCTCAGGATCAATAACCTGAACATGAGGAATAAGTGCCTCAACATTATCTGCTGGTAAAGCTATATTAAACTGACGACCAAGTTCTAATATGGTTTGCGCGCGTACATTCCCATCTAAGTGACGGTGAATATCTAGCAAAGGTATTTTTCTATTAATCATAGTAGCTACTCGGTTGAATTAAAATTGCGCGAATGATACGCAGGTACATTAATATTTCAAGTGTAGAATATTTAAAATGGCGCTTGGAGGGCTTATGTCTGCCTTTTGTACAAAAATACGTGTTACTTATCTAAGCGAGATAAATAATACCAAAGCGTTTTAAATAGCTCATCAGCTTCAATAGGCTTGGTCATGTAGCTATCCATTCCAGAGGCAATCGCTTTTTGAGCGTCTTGTTCGTGAGCGTTGGCGGATAAACCAATAATAGGTAAATCAATAAAACCTAACTCATTACGAATCACTTTTGTTGCTTGTAAACCATCCATATTAGGCATTTGAATATCCATAAATACTAGATCGTAGTTTTTTTCGCTAAGCATCGCAATCGCTTCTAAGCCATCTTTTGCGATATCAGCAATACCGTGTTTAGTTTCTAAAATAGCACTTACAACATGTTGGTTTAATGGGTTGTCTTCCACTATAAGTAATTGATATTTTTCTAAAGAAATATTACTGACATCAATTTTTGATAAAGCATCAGCACTGTATTTGGCTTTTGGCAGCGATGAATGAACTGGTAAGCTAAAAGTAAACGTAGATCCATGCCCCTCACTGCTTTTTAAATCAATAGCCCCTCCCATCAATTCGACCAATTTTTTACAAATACTCAAACCTAAACCAGTACCACCGTACTGACGCGACGTTGAGCTATCGGCTTGAGAAAAGGGTTTAAAAAGCTGTTTTTGAGCTGCAGAGCTAATGCCAATCCCGGTATCGTTAACGCTAAAGTATGTCATTTTTGATGATTGCCAAATCTTTAACGTAATACAGCCCTTTTCGGTAAATTTTACTGCATTATTTAATAAATTAAGCAGAATTTGCTTTAAACGAATAGGATCGGTATTGAGAGTTAAATGCGCATCGCTGTCATACTCTAATTTTAAAGAAAGCGATTTACTCTCCACCTCAAATTGCATTAAACCGACGATGTCCTCGGCTAATTGTTTGAGGTTCACAGGCTCTTGCATTAACTCAAGTTTACCGGCTTCCATTTTAGAAAAATCGAGTACATCGTTTAACACTCTTAATAATACACTTAGAGCACCATCAGCTTGCTCTATATAGCCTTTTGCTTGCTGCCAATCCTGTTGTTGTAGCGCTAGATAGTGCATACCCTTTATGCCATTTATTGGCGTACGTATTTCATGGCTCATGTTGGCTAAAAACTGACTTTTTATAGCACTGGCTTCATCGGCCTTTTGTTTTTCTTGGCGTAGCGTGAGTGTTTGCTTTGCCACTTGTTCGCGAATTCGAATATTGGTAGCCGTCACAGAGATCAAAAATATAATCAACAACCACACAAATAACATACCCACTATTTGCGCCAGCCAGTATATTAACCACGATGATTTTAAAACGGGTTGATGCAGCTCAACGCGCCACATTCGCTGACCAATTAACAACTGATATTTTTTTAGTAACACCATAGAATGATGCTCTGCAATATAAAGTGCCTGCTGTTTTTCAGTATTATTAATATCAAAAAAACTAATCGCAATACGCTCATTAGAGTCAAACAACAGCGACTTAGAAAGTTTAGCTAAGCTAACCACGGCAACAACAAATCCTTTAAAATCGCCTTCTGTTACCACATTTCCAAAAACGGGATACATAAAGAGTACACTTAATTCATCGTTATTCGGTATCAGTGCTGTCGGTTCACTGATCACCAATTCATTAAGTACTTTAGATTTAGTGAGTGCTGTACGCACTTGCTCGTTTGAACCTAAATCAAATCCAACAATATCTTTCATACCCCTAAGTGGATTTATATATTTTACAGGGTAATACAACTCTCGATAGGGGGCTTTTTGCCATTGCCCATTCGCTGATTTTTGTTTGATAAACGGGTTTTCGCTATCAACTTGCTCAATCCATGATTGATACTCGGCACGAGAATCATCAGTAATAGCAGGAACCCATTTAAAAGCGAGTATTTCTTCACTGTAGCTTAATTGTTTAGCCGTAAACTGCGTAAACTCACTAAAACTAACGTCTTCACTATTTGCTAAAAAACCACTTAATAAAGATAGATGTGCAATGATCTCATCTAACTTTTGATTTATAGCGCTTTGAGTCGCAAGCACTTCCGTTTCTTGTTTTTGAGTGTCTTTTTGTTTTTTTACACTCGCTGCACCATAAAAACTAATACTAATAATCGCATAAATAAGTAATGCAGGAGCAATAACTTGTAGCCGATGGCGCATCTCAGAATAGTGAAATACAGCTAATAGTAATGGGGTAAAAATTAATACGCCAATACTGTCACCTATCCACCAAGTAATAAAATTATCCAGCGCATTCGCAACAGGGATGATCTGGTTAAATACTAATAAACTCGTACCAGCAATAGCGCCTATGACACAGCCGACAGGACCTGCGATTGCTAAGCTTTGAATACTTAATTTTAACGATGAAAGGTCTAGAGGGGCTTTTATTACTTTTGTAATTATTTGCGCGCCAAGCCATGCTTGCAAAAAAGCAGCGCCGCTGAGGCCCACTGCATGTAACAAAATTTGCCAGTTAAAAATATCTGTAACATGGTCTAAATGAATTAAATTAATCAGTAAAGAACCAGCAATAATGCCTAAGTAAGCGCGATGGCGCCATAATAAAAAACTGGCTAGTGCAATGCCTGCAGGTGGCCAAGAAGCCACGGCATAACCGTCTACTGCGAGTAATAAATTACTAAGATAACCAGTAAAAAAATAAGCGCATGCAAGACTAAAAGAGAGTGTAAACACATTTTTCATAGCCTTCGCTCCTGCACTTTTAATTATTGATTTATAAAATATAATCCACTATTGGTAGAGCACAAGCGCCTTATCTAATTGTGCGCTGTGTTTATAGCTTAGTATAGCTTGTTGTCGATACTGTGATTTGTTATCGCTATTAAGCGCCTTGTCGAATACTCGTGCAGCTAAATCATAATCACCTTGGGCATTCGCTAAACACGCCAATGCTAATAATAACGCGTTATTGTGCTCGTCTTTTTTCAACCGTTCTTGAATGCTTGATTGCAACTTATATGCATTACTTGGCGCAGCTTCACGTAAAATGTCGGCAAGTTCAGTGTGGTGCTTAGCATGTTTGAGCATTTTAATTAACGCGTTTTCAATACTCGCCAACTGCCCTGTTTTTGCCATTTGAGTTAAGTACGCAGTGTGCGCATGTGCTTGCAATTTCTTACCTAATTGCTGGTACTTACTTGTTAGCTCATCACTTGCTTGAGCAGCAAAATAAGCTAAAAACACCTGTTGCCACTGCTTATCGCTTAATGCATCTTTACGTAATAAGCGCGGTAAAAAGTCTTCTAGTATTTTAAAGTGCTGCTGTTGCACCAACACTTCAGTGTACAATTTTAGCTCAAGTACCGTGGCTTTTTTAGACTCAGCCGCCATCCGTATTTGCGGTTCAATAACACTGCTGTCGCCACTGGCTAACCACAGTTTAGCCACTTTTAGTTGCTGCTCAGGGCTTATTTCAAACAAGTATTCCAGCGCTTTATCGGGTTGATTATTTGCCAGTGCAGCTTTTGCTAGTAACGCCAAACGTATGTCTAAAAATTTAGCTGGCACACTGTTACTTGATAACGCGCTTTCCACTTGCGCGTAATCGTCATTAATCAAGCTCCACAGCGCTTGCTCTATAGCTGCATGCTTGCGCTCTTGGCTGCGAGCAAAAAATCCATGTTTGGTATTTCTGTAAATAGATAGGCAGTAGCGTATGAATTTGTAAGTTAAATACAAAGCTGCTGCGCTCAGTGCCGCCAAAATACAAAACGAAACAATCGTACCTTCTATGGTCGTGTTATTAAATGAAATCAGTACATAGCCTTTTTCATCTAACACGAAAGGAGTGATCGCTAATACCAATACAATAGCGACAATAAAAATGATCAACCCTATCATTGTGCCCACTCCTTAACTTGCTCAGTACTTTGCAATGTCACCTCAGGGTTAAAGTTAAGCGGCTCTTTTTCAAGGTTTACTAAAGTTTGTAGTACCACTTTTGTGACATTATCATCTTGCTTAAAGTATTCATTAACCAAACGTTTTGTGTCGTTTAAGGCGCTAAAATAGATGCTGGCTTGCTTGCTCATTAGCGCATCTTGCGCCTGAGTAATATTGAGCTTTATGCGCTGATTAATTAGGTGGCGCTCTCTATCAGTTAATAGCGGCTCTATTAATACCCCTTCGTGATGGCGAATTGTAATAAAGCTATCAACTATTTTATTCCAGCTATTTCGGATGTTTTGTTGCCAATCACTCATATTTTCAGAGAGCGCGTTTTCGTCAATTACTGACGCTTCTTCTGGCAAATTAACCGCATTAAATACCAAGTTATCGATACGATCTCTTACACTATTTAACTGCAAGTAAATCGCCTCTGTTGCAACGGGTTTAATGCTATCGAGCGTTTGTATGTCTTGTATAATTGCTTGGCGTAACTCAAGCGTGCCTGGGTGGTCGCTTAAAAGTGAATCTAAACGTTTAAGCACTGCACTTGTGCCTTGATAATCTTGTTCAGCCCACAATTTAAATTCAGCCATACGTTGTAAGCTGGTCACTTCTTGTGGGTTTAATGTGTTACCACTTTGCTGCACTTTTTGCAGTGCTGCTTTTAATGCTTGCTGATTTTTTACAGAGTTTTCATTGAGCGCCATAGCAATTTGCTCTTCGCTCTTTTGTAACGCTTGCTGTAGACTGAGCTGCTCAGACTTAAGCGCTTGTAGCTCTTGCTGCAATATCTTATTTTGCTCTGTTAATGCATTAACCGCTAAATTTTGCACTTTACCGGCATTGAGCTTTTGATAAAACTCATAACCCACGCCACTGGCAACAAGTAACGAAATCACCAACGCTAAACTCCCCACCTTACTCACTTTATGGGTATTATTTTGCGTTTGATTATTGGCTTTTGCAGTGTCATTTTTAGCGGTGTTAGACGTGTTATTGGCTATTGGCTGCGCTGCTTTTTCTACTTTTGACGTCGCTGACTGTTCACTCATTTTGCTACCTTGCTGATTAATGCAGGCAAACATAGCGTGGTCGCTAGCCCCTGCCGCAGTATGTATATGTGTCGAATTTATTTTTTGCTGTTGTAAATAATCGCCAATACGCTCACTGGCAACATAAAATTCGCACTGTTGTAACCATGTTAGTTGCGCCGCGGTAAGGGTATTAAAAATGGCATCAACGGCGGCATTACTAGTAATGACTATACCGTGTACATTCTGGCTTTGCCAGTGGTCAATCCAGTCAGCGGGTTGTTGCGCTAACGGCTCGCGCTGATACACTACACAATTATTTAAAAAAGCACCGCGTTGTTTTAAGGTTTTTGCTATCTCAGGCCGCCCACCAATACCTTTAACTAACACAATATTACTGCCATCAACCTCAGCCAATGACTTAAGGGCCAGCAACCCCTCAGAGTCATGTTGTTTTGGCAGAGCCGCACGTACACCAAATACTTCATAAATGGTGTCGGCTGTTTGTTGGCCAACACCATAAAACTGCGCTTTGGTGTTAATTGCAGGCTTAAGGGCACTCAGTGCATGTACTGCATCTTGCGAAACAAAAATAATTTTGTCGGCATTAACCAACGGGCTTAGCTCAACGCTTGTTGGGGTTAAATACGTTATTTTTAAAACAGGACATAAAGACGCTTGATAACCCGCTTGCTCAAGTTGCTGTGCAAGGGCTGCGCCTTTTCCTTCGGGCCGAGTTATCAAGATGTGTTTCATTATGCGTCTCGATATACGTCAGCAAGGATTTTATCTGCGCCTTGTGCTAAGAGTTTTTTAGCCAGCTCAATCCCTAATTTTTCCGCATCATCAACATGCCCACTAATTTCATCGCGTAAAATTTCGCTGCCATCAATAGCCCCAACTAAACCACGTAAATGCACTTGCTCGCCATCAACCAGTGCATACGCACCAATTGGCACTTGGCAGCCCCCTTCTAAGTGGCGGTTCATTGCGCGCTCAGCATTAACACGAATACGAGTTTCACTGTGCTCCAGCGGTGCTAATAAGGCTTTAGTAACTTCATCATCTATACGGCATTCAATACCGACAGCACCTTGACCATTAGCAGGTAACGACACTTCTGGCTCAATAAAGTCACGAATACGTTCACCCATTTCTAAACGAATTAGCCCAGCCGCTGCGAGTATAATCGCATCGTATTGACCACTATCAAGCTTTGCTAAACGTGTATTTACATTGCCACGTAAGTCACGAATTTCTAAATCTGGACGCAACGCTCTAATTTGGCATTGGCGACGTAAACTTGAGGTGCCAACAATGGCGCCTTGCGGTAACGCATCAATATTGGCAAAATTATTTGAGACAAACGCGTCACGCGGGTCTTCACGCTCACAAATAACGTGTAACTCTAAATCATCTGGAAATTCGACTGGCACGTCCTTCATTGAATGCACTGCAATGTCTGCTCGCCCATCAAGCATGGCTTGTTCTAGTTCTTTTACAAATAAGCCTTTACCACCAATTTTAGCCAGTGGTGTATCTAAAATAATGTCACCTTGAGTCGACATAGGCACCAGCTCTACACGCACGTCATCGTGAAAATGCTCTAGCTGCGCTTTTACAAATTCAGCCTGCCACAGTGCCAATGCACTTTTACGAGTAGCAATGCGAACTAACTTTGTTTTTTCAGTCATAAAATATCCATTAATAATTACTGGGGTCTGTTGACCTTCCAGGATTAAAACCTGTTCTATCTGAAGGCGATTTAATCAGCTAAAATTCTAAATTTTTTTTGCGCAATGAGTAAACCTCGCTCATCAACCACATCAACGCGCCAATTCCCTAGCTGGGAATCCATAATATTTTTAGTTGAGTAAGTTCGGTAGCGCGGAGAAGTAACTTTGAGCGACACTTCCGCCATCACTTCCCCTTCAAATAACCAAATGTGCTTTACCTGCTGACCTTGTAAGTTTTTAAGCTCACTAAAAAATGACAATGATTCTTCAAATTGGCTTAAACGCACATCGGCGGCAAATACATTGGTTGGTTCACGATTACTCACACTGCGCGTCAATACGGCGCGGCTAATAGTAGCTGTATCTATTTTGGCACCTATGGCCACACTCGCAATTTGTGCTGATTCAGCAAATACTTTTTGCTCAGCCGGTTTTTCACTGGCCGTTTCGGTTTCAGGCGTTTGGTTATCTGTTGCAGCCATGGCTGCTTCTTCAGGCTCAGCAGTGAGCGTTGGCTCTACTTCTTGCTCAATATTACTTTGTTGAACTTTAGGCTCTGATGTTACTTGTTCGGTAATAGGAGCTGATCTTTGCTCATCTGGGGAAAGGATTTTAGGTGCTCCAATTGCGACACCGCTCAGCGGCTCCTCACCAGCATCTGTTGCGTTTTCACTTTCTGCTGATGCTACAGTATCATCGCTTAGCGACACAATTGCGGTTTGTTGCTCAGTAAAATCGAGCTGCTCATGAGGATGCGGCGCCCCTTGATCAGCATTCACAGCGCTAGACAGGCCGTAAATAACCGCTGCAGAGGTCATAATCACCAACATAGAAATACTCACAATCCGACGCCAATGCCACTCATAGCTCACGCGGGGTTCACTAACCTGTGGTTCACGTTTTACATTTGCTGTTATTACTATTTTTTGACTCATTTTGACCCTCAGCGGCTCCTAAACTAACTTAAGCGAGAAATTAACCATTGGCGCACAGCTTGTAACTCTTGTGTACAAACCTGATGCCCCATAGGGTATTCTTGCCAACTTACATCCATGTTATGCGTTGATAATACTTCAAACGCACTTCTACCCGCGCTATGCGGTACAACGTCATCTTGGCTCCCATGAGCCATAAATATATTTAGCTGTGTTTGCTTTGCTTCATCAGCCAATTTATGTGGCACACACATATAGGTTGATAGTGCCATAACGCCAGCAAGCTTTTGCTCTAAACGCGGGGCTAAATGTAGCGATATGACGCCACCTTGTGAAAATCCCGCTAAAATAATTTTGTTCGCCGGTATGCCGTTAGCAATTTCTTGCGTTATTAATTGCTCAACTTTTGCTGCAGATTCCCTAACCCCCTGTTCATCTGCACGTTTGTCTAAATCCATCGATTTAATGTCATACCATGAGCGCATTTGCATACCGCCGTTAATAGTAACAGCCTGCATAGGCGCATGCGGAAAGATAAAACGCACACCTAGTTCACTGGGTAAATCGAGCTGTAGCGCTACTGGGGCAAAACCATCACCTGAATCACCCAAACCATGTAACCAAATAACCGTGGCTTTATGCGTCCCCTGAGCTGGGTATTGAACAAACTCTAAACTCATAGCGATGATTGCCACTTAATTTCTTGACCCGCTTGACGTGTTGACGCTTCATTGATGAAACTCCAAAACTCTGCGCCTGAGCGGTTATCAATCCATTGACCATCACGCATTTCAAAATGGTGACCATTAAATTTTGTTGCCACCCACACTTGATGCAACGGTGCTTGCTTATTAATCACAATTTTACTGCGATCTGGAAAAATAATTTCTAAAATACCTTGAGCCGATTCATAATCTAAATCTGCTTCACAATCATCAACTTGTTCTTCAATTGTGAACATAAGAGCTTCTGCTAACTGGTGATATTCGTGATCAGTCATCGTTAATTTCCTTTGCAGGCAAGACGCCTAAATAATGGGTGCATGTTTGTACAGCTAGTGTAACAGGAATAAAATCATCCGCGAATAGCTGCATTTTTTAGATATTCTGTTACTCTGCGATTATAAAGCCAGCAACCGTATTAATCTAATGAAAGCGACATATACCTTACAATTAAAACAACTATTAATCAGCACCGTTTTGTTGTGTGCGTTAGCTGGCTGTGGTCAAAGCGGCCCGCTGTACTTACCAGAGCAGCCTACTGAACAAAATCAGCCAACAGACACCCCCAACAAGCAAACACCTATTGAGCAAAAACAGGAGCAGTAAATGGATTTTTTTAATTATAAAAACAACCAACTATTTGCTGAAGATGTCAGCGTAGCAACGATTGCACAGCACTATGGTACACCGTGTTATGTGTATTCAAGAGCGACGTTTGAACGCCATTATTTAGCGTTTGCCAATGCAGCTCAAGATCATAAAAGCCTAGTGTGCTACGCCGTTAAAGCAAATTCAAATATTGCAGTATTAAATATACTGGCGCGACTTGGTGCGGGTTTTGACATTGTTTCAAAAGGCGAGCTCGCGCGGGTCATTAAAGCGGGAGGCGCAGCCAATAAAGTGGTGTTTTCTGGGGTTGCTAAAACCGCTGACGAAATTGCTTATGCGTTAGAATTAGGTATTAAATGTTTTAACGTTGAATCAATCTCAGAGCTTGAGCGCATTTCAGAAGTAGCCTGTGAGCTTAATCTAGACGCGCCAATTTCTATTCGTGTTAATCCTGATATTGATGCTAAAACGCACCCGTATATTTCTACTGGCCTAAAAGAAAACAAATTTGGCATTGGTATCGAAACCGCGTTAAGTGTGTACCAACATGCTGCGTCGTTACCTGGCTTAAATATAGTTGGGGTTGATTGTCACATTGGCTCACAGCTGACACAAACCAAACCGTTTTTAGAGGCGCTTGATAAACTACTGGCATTAATTGATGAGTTAAAAAATGCAGGTATTGAGTTAAGCCATTTAGATATTGGTGGAGGCCTTGGAGTAACCTACGACGACGAACAGCCTCCCCACCCGAGTGAGTATGCAGCACAAGTAACACAGCGCCTTACCAATTATCGCCACCTTGAACTGATTTTTGAACCAGGACGGGCTATTGCCGCCAACGCTGGGATTTTAGTGACTCAGGTTGAGTTTATTAAGCAAAATCAAGACAAGTATTTTGCGATTGTTGATGCGGGTATGAACGACATGTTGCGCCCATCACTTTATCAAGCTTGGCAAAAAATTATTCCTGTCTCGGTGCGTGATGACGAAACACCTACCCACAACTATGATGTAGTTGGGCCGGTGTGTGAAACCGGTGACTTTTTAGGTAAAGACCGCCCTCTAGCACTCAAGCAAGGTGACTTGTTAGTGCAGCGTAGCGCTGGAGCGTACGGCTTTACAATGAGTTCAAATTATAACTCACGCCCACGGGTTGCCGAAATAATGGTAGATGGTGAGCAACATCATCTTATTCGCGAACGCGAAACCATCGAAAGCCTATACCAAGGTGAGAAAATTTTACCATAAACGTTTTTGTTACCTAGCTGCTCTGTGGCATGATTAGCACAGAGCAAAACCGAATTAGAGCGCTATGTTAGTTAATTTTTCCAAAATGCACGGCTTAGGTAACGACTTTGTTGTGATTGATAATATTACACAAAACGTTTTTTTATCCCGTGATCAAATCAAAAAGCTGGCCGATCGCCATTTCGGCATTGGGTTTGACCAATTACTGATGGTTGAAGCCCCTTACTCACCCGATCTCGATTTTCACTATCGGATTTTTAATGCCGACGGCCACGAAGTAGAACAATGTGGTAATGGCGCCCGTTGCTTTGCCCGCTTTGTACGCATGAAAGGCTTAACCAATAAACATAAGATTAGCGTGTCGACTAAGTCAGGTAATCTCACCCTGTATATTGAAAAAGACGGCCAAGTAACGGTTAACATGGGACACCCTAATTTTGAGCCGAGTAAAATCCCGCTCAAAGCAACCAAACGTGAGCTGACTTACATTATTCGTGCAGAAGAGCATACCGTTTTTAGTGGTGCTGTTTCTATGGGTAACCCGCATTGCGTAATGGAAGTAGACGACATTGAAACGGCACAAGTGAGTACCCTTGGCCCGTTGCTTGAAAATCATGAACGTTTTCCACAGCGCGCAAATATTGGCTTTATGCAGGTTATTTCTCAAGAACACATTAAACTCAGAGTGTGGGAACGTGGTGTAAGCGAAACACTTGCTTGTGGTACCGGTGCATGTGCCGCTATGGTGATTGGCTTTATTCAAAACAAGCTCACCAGCACAGTGCAAGTTGATTTACCAGGCGGTAGCTTACAAGTTCGCTGGAGTGGCGAAGGCCACCCAGTGCGTATGACAGGCCCCGCTGAACATGTATTTGATGGGCAAGTTGCACTATGAGTGAATTAACTAAACAGCAAGTAATAGATTACTTACAACAGCACCCTGATTTTTTAATAAATCAACCTGCGCTATTAGCGCAACTTGAGTTACAACAGCAAGTTCAGGGTGCGACTTCGTTAGTACATATTCAGCAACGTCAACTACGTGAACACAATACTCAGTTAAAACATCAAATCGAGACGATGACCAAGCATGCCACGCAAAATGAACTCGTGTACCGCTTGTTCAGTCAATGCCATCGTCAGCTTTGGAGTAATTACGACTTTAATACTTTGGCAAGTAACTTACGCAACATTATTTGCATGAGCCCGACTATCAATGAATGCAAACTCGTAAGATACGACAGCGCGTTTGAGGGCTTAGTAGAGCATAGATTGTCAGATAGTAATCATTATTTAGGGCGGGTAAATCAGCAAGAGCGCGACTTACTCTTTAACGATGATACCCAATCGGCCGCCCTGTATTTAATTGGCGAACCCACTAACCCCTACGCAATTTTGGCTTTTGGCAGCCACGATGAGAACCACTTTGAGCCCTCACAAGATAACTTATTTGTGTTAGATTTTGTACGCTCATTACAAATACGGTTACTGGAACTGGCATGAGCGACGACACGCCAAATATTAGCGACTTAAGCGATAACTGGCGTACACCCATCACGTTATTTAGTGATTACTTAAAATTTGAACGCCAGTATTCAGCGCACACCGTTAATCAATATGTTAGCCAATTAGGTTTTGCCGCCTTGTATTTTAATAAGCTATGCGACAATTGGTTTGCGGTACAAAGTGAGCACATTCGCCGTTACAGCATGGCGCTGCGCGCCAAGCAACTGAGCAGTAGAACAATCAGCTTAAAGCTAAGCTGCATTCGAAGTTTATATAAGTTTTTAAAAGCAAAAAATATTACTGAGCAACCGCATTACCATAACCCCGTGCAAGGGATAAAAGGCCCTAAATTTGCCAAGCCTTTACCTAAAAATCTTGATGTTGACCAAATGGCACGTTTACTCGAAATACCCGATGACGATCCACTTGCCATTCGAGATAAAGCCATGATGGAACTCATGTATTCATCAGGTCTGCGCATTAGCGAGTTAGTTGGTGCTAACATGCAGGATGTAAACGCCCGTAATGGTGAAATACTGGTACGTGGTAAAGGTGCAAAAGAACGCCTAATACCGGTTGGCTCTAAGGCCCTTGAGGCATTAAAGAAATGGCTCGCGGTTCGGCCGCTATTTATGGGCGCAGACGAACACGCGGTATTTTTAAGTAGTAAAAAAAACCGTATCTCTGTGCGCCAAGTCCGTTTGCGAATGCAAGAATGGGGCATTAAACAAGGTATAAGCTCACAAGTGCATCCGCATAAATTACGCCATTCATTTGCGTCGCATATTTTAGAATCGTCTGGCGATTTACGAGCAGTACAGGAGCTATTAGGCCACAGTAGTTTATCTGCAACCCAAGTTTATACTCATTTAGATTTTCAACACTTGGCTAAGGTGTACGACAACACCCATCCACGTGCTAAGAAACGGACCGATTAGGGTAATAACCATGATCCGATTTAATCGCGCAATTTCTCCTTTTTCTGTACTAAGCTTTGACTTAGACGACACCTTATACGACAACCGCCCAATCATAACCGCAGCCGTTCAGGCACAAATTGATTATTTAAATGCGCTGCCAGGCTATAAAAAACAGGGGCCACAGTTTTGGCAACAATGCCGTGAGCGAGTTGTTCAACACCAACCTGAACTCATTGATAACGTCACTCAGTGGCGTAAACATACCCTACGCTTAGTTTTGTCTGAGCTTGGTTTTAAAGACGATGAAGTAGAGCATCATGCACACAGTGCTTATCAAGCATTTGCTGATGCGCGCAGTAATATTGAAGTGAGCGAAGACGTACTAACATTGCTCGATAAACTAAGCCAGCACTACAAATTAATTGCCATTACTAACGGTAATGTAGAGGTTGAGCGATTTAATTTAAAAGATAAGTTTGAACTGGTGCTGCAAGCTGGCTTGCACGGTAAGGCTAAACCACATACGACCTTATTTGATCAAGCTGCAACACATTTGCGTATTAACAACAGTGAAATTTTACACATAGGTGACAGCCTTGATAGCGATGTGCAAGGTGCTAATAACGCTGGCTGCCAGTCTGTGTGGTTAAATAATCAAGCACAAGCCTATGCCTACAAAGGACTTGCTGATATTGAAATAACCAACATTCATGCGTTAACCCACTTAATTGGTAAATAAACTATGCTTGTTTTATTGGCTCAATTGAATATAAATCAATCACAAGATAGGTTAGGGGTAATTACTTAACAATATCTTATAATAACAAGGACAGCGTATGACGCTCACAAACTACTTAACAACGCTCGCGAATGAGCCTAAGAGCATTGGTTTTGCTGATACTATGGCCGTTATTGATGCGCATTATACTTTTACAGCGTGCAGTTTTAGTAACCATGGGTTATTGAGCTCTGCGAGTGAAAATAACGGTTCATGCAAAATTTTTGCGTTTGCTAAGCTCAATGGTATTAGTAAGCAAAATACATTAGATTGTTTTGGGGCATTTTATCGCGAAGACGTACTAAACAACCCAGATGCAGACGATCACATGAATATTCGCACCTTTATGTTAGCGCCTGAAGCCACCCCATTTTTAGGTATTACCTTTGATGGTACGCCATTAACAGCAAAAAAATAACGCTCCAATCAGCGTTATTTAGCCACTATTAGCGGTTTTTCCATAAAGTAACGAGTGCCATTAAGTGGGTAATTATCAAGTTGATATTTAACTTGGTAACCCCGTTTTTCATAAAAAGGCTTGGCTTGAAAATCTAAGGTGTCAAGCTGAGCCTGAACGGCACCCATTTCAATTGCTGCATTTTCAAGTGATGTTAATAACGAATCAGCCAAGCCATTGCCTCGTGCAGATTCATCGCACCATAACCAGCTTATTAGCAACCAGTTACCAAATACATGACCGCTTATGCCTGCAACTAACTCACCTTGTTTATCGAGATATTTAAAGCCAAGAGGTAGACGCTGTGCGTCGAAGTGCTGAGCATTAAACTCAAGCATGTGCTCGCGCAGTGCTTGATTTAATTGCTCATAATTATCGGGATGTAATAGGTACATTGGATGATTTCAAATAAACCTATATTAGCAAATACCTGACATTAAAACAGGTTGTTTTGCCCAAAGGGCACTTCGAGCATATTACTGGAAATTTTTTCTGGTTGACCACACATTTCATCATAAGCACTGGTGTGCCTTAGCATCATTTGTGCATAGGCGATATCTTCAAAGCGTTTTTGAATATGTAATGGGCTTAGTGCCTTCATAAATTCACCATTACTTTCTTGTACGTAGTATTCAACATTATTTATGACAACAGACACTTGGTACAAGGCCATTTCCAGTGAATGAACAACCACTTTTTGTAATGGCTGATGCTTTGTTAGTTCTGAAAATTGAATACCCATAGTAACCTACCTACTGTTAAATTAACTGTCCAAGTAATCAATACGCAGCTTTGCTATAATCGCGATCAATATTTTTTAATTACACGGCATTATGGATACAAAAATTCGACTCGCTAAATACATTGCCCATGCCGGTGTTTGCTCACGAAAACAAGCGTCGCGCTTGATTGATGAAGGCGTTGTCATGGTTAATAATCGCCCCGCTAATCATATTGATCATGTGGACAAAAACGACCGTGTTATCGTTAATGGTCACGCCATTAAAGGCCCAGCCGATTTAGTGTACTTTGCCTATCACAAACCGGTAGGGATTGACTGTAAACTCAATCAGCACGACCCAAGCAGCCTTATTCATCATTTACCGCAACTAACACGGGTATACCCTATTGGTCGCCTTGATAAAGACTCACGCGGATTGCTTATTTTGACCAATGATGGAGATTTTTGTAACCAGCTGATCCACCCAGACTTTCATCAGCCTAAACGCTATTTAGTCACTGTGAATAAACCATTAGACGCGCATTTTTGCGAAAAAATGGCTGCAGGCGTCCCTGTCGATAAGCAAATGACTTTGCCGTGTGAGGTGACTAAAATCACTGACAATCAGTTTAGTATTATTTTAAAACAAGGGCTCAACAGACAAATTCGTAAAATGGCGCATTACTGTGGTTACAAAGTGATTGATTTATACCGCGTACAAATAAGTGAATTACTGTTAGACCATTTAAATTTACCTGAAAACCAGTTTATAAAAATTAATAAAAGCGACATTTTAGGCTAACAAGCTCACGCTACCCTCCCTCACTTTAATGCGATAAAAAATATAAAATAAACGTGCAAAAATAGATTACAAATGTAGTCTTAAATTAAAGATTACACTTGTAGGCAATAAAATGATCGAATTATCAAAAGCAGAATTTGAAGTGCTGGACGCACTCTGGATTAACTACCCCGCCACAGCCAGCCAAATTATTGAGCGTTTAAGTGACGATAAACAATGGTACGAAAAAACCATTAAAACCTTATTGGGTCGTTTAGTAAAAAAAGGCGCGCTTAGCTTTGAAAAAGACGGCCGCCAATATATTTACACCCCCTGTATAAAGTGTGCTGATTACACTTTAAAGGAGAGTAAGAACTTCATAGAGCGCTTTTTTAGTGGTCGTATTGCCCCTTTGGTAAGTGGCTTCGCTAAATCGGAGCAACTCTCTCAGCAAGATATAAACGAGCTTAAAAAAGTCATTGATGACTGGGAAAATAATCAAAAGTAAGGAGTTTGCATGGTAATTTAAATAGGATTTAATTGGCTCATTGAACAGCAGCTATTATTAAGTCTGTTGTTTGCAGGGTTTGTTTTACTTGAGCGCTTTGGCTTAAAAACCCTTGGTTCACACTTTGTGTATAAATTAGCTTGGTTAATACCTGTATCAGTTCTGTTGGCTAATTTACCTAGTGCAATTAAGCCACTACAAAATAGCAGCATTAGTTACTATTTAATTACACCTAATCAGGTACTTACAAACGACTTGAGTGTTAGTTTGGCGCTACTGTATGTCATTATTACTACGATCTTATTAATTGCCGCTGTTGTTACCCATACCCGATTTGTCAAAGGCCTACAGCTCACTGAATTAGCGCACTTTAAGCAAGTAACAATAGGAGTACAAGCTTATACCAGCGCTCAGGTGGCTACGCCCATGGTCATTGGTGTTTTTAATAGCAAACTGGTATTGCCGCACAATTATAATACTCTGTTTGATAAAGCTACATTGGCGCTTATTTTAGAGCAAGAAAATGTGCATATAAAACGCAAAGATAACCTAACAAATGCGCTGCTATTACTGGCTACAATTTTAATGTGGTTTAACCCTTTAGCTTGGATGGCTTACGCAAGCTTTAGACGCTTACAAGAGCTGACTTGTGATGAACGGGTACTAAGCAATAAAACCACAAAGCAACTGATTTTATACAGCAAAGCCTTAATAAACTGCGCTGCCAATGCGCCAGCGGGTCTGATGGCTTATTCTCGTTATAAACTGACGGCGATCATGCCAATAGCGGCTCCCATGCCTACCAGCCAAGTGATCGAGCGAATAATATCGAGGTTTAAATAATAAAAAGTACAAAATAAAATACGCGCTACAATATGCGTCATCGCTAAAGTTTCGGTTACGGCATTAACATTGTTTGTGCCTAATACAGCAGCCAAAGCAACGGCAAAAACCGCTAACGATTCAAAACAGTTTTGATGAGCAGCCAGCGCCCTTGCTCCGAGCCCTGTAAGTTGTGTTTGTTGTTGCCGCGGATGTTTATTATCGTAACCACCGAGCTTATTCATTTCTATAATAGCTGGGATCCTTGCAACATAAGGCATGATCACTGCAATTAAGGCGCAAACCAGTAAAATCGTCATTATCATTCTCAAGTTATTATTTATGACCCAAAATAACACAGCAAATAGAAAAAAGCCGCCAAATATAAATAACCTGAGCTCTGGCGGCTAGCAGTAACATCCCTCACACTATAGCCGATTTAAGCAGTGCGTCACTGTGGCAAATTGTCGCAGGTGATGAATATTCATTATGCCTTTTTGATGGTCGCTTTCATGTCACAGTACTGCTAAATTACTCCTCCGCTTTTTTGTATGTTATTTAAGATGATTTGGATTTTACTGACTATTTTTGCCGCATTTATGCAGTCATGGCGTAATGCGCTGCAAAGTAAATTAAGCGCTCATGTCAGCGTTGCTGGCGTTACTCTAGCCCGCTTTATTGTCGCAAGCCCTATTGCAGGGCTGTATTTATATGCGCTTTATTATTACCAAGATGCGCCTCTCCCTTCGTTTAACCCTTTATTTATTAGCTATATTATTGGAGCCAGCATAGTGCAAATTATTGCCACGGGGCTCATGGTGAAGTTGTTTAAAATGAACAATTTTGCAGTAGGCGCCGGCCTTGCTAAAAGCGAAGCGCTAATGGCGGCCATACTCGGGTTACTGTTTTTTGGCTCAACGCTTTCATTACTTGGTTGGTTTGGCGTGTTTATTGGTGCAATTGCGGTATTGCTATTAAGTGGTATCGCCAATGTGAAACACTTTAGCTTAAAAACAGCATTAACAGGACTTGCCTGCGGCACTTCGTTTGCGTTGTCATCGTCATGGATCAGAGAAGCCAGTTTAAGCTCAGGTATAGCTTTTCCGTATGCGCCTGCATGGGTTTTATTGCTTGTTATTAGTTTACAAACACTGATGCTGTGTATTTATATTGCCTTAAAGGAACGCGATACATTTAAAACTATGTTTCAGCATAAGGGCATGACTTGTACGGTGAGTATATTTAGTTGCTTGGGATCAATAGGTTGGTTTAGCGCAATGAGCTTGCAACATGTTGCCTATGTAAAAACGCTCGGCCAGATAGAAGTATTTTTTACGATATTGATTGCTGTTTTATGGTTAAAACAACCGCTAAAACGCCAAGATAGCGCTGGGCTATTATTGATTGCAGTGGCTGCGATATTGGTAATGCTGCCGAGCAGCTAAAAAAGCGCAGGTATAAACCTGCGCTTGTTTTTTAATCTAACAATTAATGACTAATTTTTAAGGTGATAACACCACAAATAATCATTAATACACCAGCAATACGGCCAAACGTGGCTGCATCACCGTAAAATAATATGCCAACTAAAAACGTACCAGCGGCCCCAATCCCCGTCCATACCGCATATGATGTCCCCATAGAGATTTGCTTTTGCGCTAACCAAAGCATAAAGCCACTTGCGACCATAAACGCGATTGCAATTGCAATGCCTTGCCAACGAGTATCTGGGTTTTGTGAAATTTTTAGGCCTATTGGCCAACCAATTTCAAGTAACCCTGCAATTATTAAGTACATCCACGCCATTAAACATCTCTCTTTTTCAATATCACTTCATATAAATCACTGCGGCGGTCTTTTAAGTTACGCACTGTCCCTTCACTGTGAAGAATTTTTAACTTATCCATATCTAAGTCGCTAAATAATAACATTTCTGTATTGGTGGTGGCTTCATTTAGTGTGGCATCGTGCGGAAATGAAAAGTCCGATGGGGTTAGTACCGCCGACTGTGAAAACTGCACATCTAAGCTTTCTACTTCAGGTAAGTTACCCACAGAGCCTGCAATAACCACATAACATTCGTTTTCAATGGCACGTGCTTGGGCACAATGGCGTACACGCAAGTAACTATTTTTAGTGTCAGTCCAAAATGGCACAAATAAAATATCCAAACCTTGGGTGGCCAAAATACGTGACAACTCAGGAAATTCGACATCATAACAAATTTGAATACCTACACGGCCTGCATCTGTATCGAATACAGCAATTTTATCACCGCCTTGGATCACCCAGTCATTTTGTTCATGCGGGGTAATATGAATTTTACGTTGCTCGTCTATTTTACCGCTGCGATGACATAAATAACTAACGTTATATATTTTATCGTCTTCGGCAAGCGGCATTGAGCCAGTAATAATGTTGGCGTTGTATTCTATCGCCATACGCGACATGGCGTTTTTAAAGGTCTCTGTGTATTCGGCTAAATACCGAATTGCCTCGGTTTGATTACTTTGCTCGGTTAATCCCATCAGTGGCGCATTAAAAAACTCAGGGAATAAAATGAAATCGCTTTTGTAATCAGATACCGTATCAACAAAGTATTCAACTTGCTTAAGCATTTCTTCAACCGATTCAACACAGCGCATTTGCCATTGCACAGCTCCTACGCGCACGATTGATTTAGTTGACTCAATAACGGTGTCGGTTGGCTCATACATAATGTTATTCCACTCAAGTAATGTGGCATAACCGACCGACTCCTGATCTTCAGGTAAGTATTTTTTTAATAATCGTTTAACCTGAAAGTCATTGGCTAATTGAAAACTGAGTATGGGGTCATACAGCTCTTTTTGATCGACCTTAGCAATGTATTCCATCGGGGTCATTTCACTGCTGTGATTGTAATAACGCGGAATACGCCCACCCGCTAAAATAGCGCGTAAGTTATACTGGCGACACAATTCTTTTCGCGCATCATATAAACGGCGCCCTAAACGCATGCCTCGGTATTGCTCACTAATGGCAACATCCAAGCCGTATAAAGCATCTCCTGTGGTATCGCTAAATACACGGTCGTGGCCATCGGCAATGTCTTCATAGGTATGCGGGTTTGAAAAACGTGCATAATCCACTTGGACACTCAGCGCTAAACCCACCAGCACGCCATCATCAACAATACCAATTTGCCCTTCAGGGAACTGATCTATAAGTCTAAAAATTGTATGGCTTGGCCATGCGCCGCCTAAATCAGGGTACGCTTCGTCCATCAAGGTTTTAATTTGTGGGTATTGTTCTCTGCTTAAGTTACAAATTTCAAGATGGGTTTTTTCTGCCGACATATACAACTCCTTTAGGCACGTAAAAATCAAAAAAGCTGAACAAATGCTCAGCTTAATTAGGTTTATGCGTTTTTATTCGCGCTAGGCGCTACTTTAAACTGCGATAAAAAAGGGTGGTTACACGCTCTTTTGGTAACCAGTTTGCGTATTCAAGGCCAAGTTCTGATAATGGATCGGCTTTGAGGACTTGCTCTAAACTGGCATCGTTTTGCATAGCATTAAGCATAACATCTTTCGCTTTTTGTACCAGCTTACGATACGTCATTAGCCCTGAACGGTCGCTTATCGGGCCATGCCCTGGAATAACGGTTGTTTTTTCATCAATTTGTTTAATCACATCATCAACCGCCGCTAAAACACCATTAACACTACCGCCACTATCTACATCAACAAAAGGTAAGCTTCCAAAGTTAAAATATATATCGCCCATGTGCACTATGTTGTCGTTACTAAAAAAGATAACCGAGTCGCCATCTGTGTGTGCATTTGAGTAGTGCACAACATGCGCATGCTCATTGTTAAAGTGCAGTTTTAAATCATGGCCAAAACTAATACGCGGTAAGTAATCAGAACCCTCACCATGTTTTTCTTTTAAGCGTTTGTGCACATTGTCGTGAGCAATCACATGTGCGCCCGCTTTGGCAAAGTTCTCGTTACCCCCAGTATGGTCACCATGATGGTGTGTGTTAATTACAAACTCGGCACTGCCTGGCTTTAATTCGCTAATGGTTTTTTTAATATCGTCGGAAAGCTTGGCAAACTGATCGTCAATAATATAAATACCATCATCCCCCACGCTTGCGGCAATGTTACCGCCTTGGCCAAATAACACGTAAACATGTTCACTTAATTGTGTAGCCGTAACAGGGTTTTCATCCGCAAATGCATGATTGCTTAACAGTAAACTGGTGATTAATGCCGGTAGTAATTTTTTCATTTTTGTTTTCCTATAATTGCTTTATCTGGGTTATAAAACGTTATTACTACTTATTTAGCTCACTTTGCATCCAAGGCTAGTCGTTCATTGGTGTAATTTCAATTTGGTGCATTAATGCTTGCGGTAATAATGGCGTGTGCTTACCTTTTACATATTCATCAAAGCCAGCTCGGTAAAATTCAGAAAGTGGGTGCCCTGATTGCCCACCCGGAATCGTTAAAATAGCATTCTTTAAGTGCCCAGGCTGAACAATAAAACGCTGTGATGCGCCAAAACTACGTTTTTGCACCGCTGGCATATAACTGTCACCAAACCCGGGCGCTGTTGGCATGTTAAGTAACTTACTTAGTATGGGCATTTGTTTAGCAAACGGGTGCTCAATCGCTAATTCGTTTACTTTTCCCCACTGCCAGTTTTGTATGTTACTACCAAACCGTGATGTTAACTGCGTGAGTGTTTGCTCAAAGGCACCCTGTAATTGCTGCTCCCAATTAGTAAACTGCGGATTAACCCAACTTGTTGGCTGAGCCTTTATTAACTGCCAAACAGCAGGCTCTAAATCACGTTTCACATATTTTAATGTGCCATCTTGCTGGTTGAGTGTTGTCTCAATACTGCTAAATAGAATATTAATCAGTTCATCACGATACGTCTTTACTAAGGTATACCCTATTGATTGCGGGCAAGCGCATTGCTGCCAGTTTTCGAGGGCATTTATGTGATCTTTATAGCGCGTGGGCTGCTTTTTTAACTGCTCAAGCAATAAGGCATGCCAAGGCATTAAAAATCGTGCTTGGTTATCTAACTGCAACTGATAAAAATCACTTTCATTAAAGCGTTGTTTTTCAAATAACCTATCACGAATTTGCGTTGCACGGGCTCCAAGCGCATAGCCGCCATTACCAAAACGGACGTTATCATCAGCAGATACCACTCGAGAATTACCTGTCCATAATCGCCCGTTTTCAGGATTTTTAATAAAAGGTCGATCGATTTCGTTTTGCTGCCAAAGCGCGGAGTAATCTTCTTCTTTTACGGCTAATTCATTGGGTACTTTTCGCGCAGGAATGCCGCCCATATTTTTCCATGCTGCATTTCCTTGGTCATCGACCACCAGCAGGTTTTGTACTGGAATACCTACGTCACTTGCAATATCAAGCGCATCATCAACAGTCTGTGCTTGCTCAAGCTGTAATAGCTGCATATTAACGGCGTATGGTTGATGTGCAGCCCAGCTCAGTGCGTAAGGCTTTTCATTGATGTATTTTACCGGACCGTATTCACTGAGCGTAAGAAAGTAACTTTCTACTTTGCCACTGGGTAATGCAATAGACTCATCTACTTGCCACATTTTGCTATCGCTATTAAGCGCAATCCAATCAGCGGTATCTAAATACCCGTTGGTAAACCCCCATGCAACGTTGTTATTTGTGCCTACTACAATCGCCGGCGCTCCCGGAAGCGAGACACCCGTTACCTGCATGGGTTTATTATTTAATGAATAGTTTAATTGGGCTCGATACCAAATAACCGGCACAGCTATTGATAAATGCATATCATCAGAGAGCATCGCAGCCTGAGTGTTGGTTAAATTTGAGGTGACAGCCCAATTATTACTACCCACTTCCGAGTTAGCGGTAATGGGTTTAATCGCGGTGATTGGTTGCGATAAAAGTTCGGGGATTGGGTTATGCAAAAGAGCGAGCTGACTGCCATCCAATGCGGCTTGATATTGGCTAGGCTGAGTTAAAAAACTTACCATTTCAGCCCCGTACTGCTGCTCTATTTGAATTAAAGCTTGGTCGCGCTCAAATGTAGATGACTGTAAATCAAGGTACATGCTAAAAATAACTAGTAAACTGTCTTCACTTTGCCAAGGCTTCTGCTCAGCCCCCGTGAGTAAATATTCAAAACTGGGGTACCCTACTTGTGCAAGGCTTTCATTTACACCTTGGGCATAACTGCGTAGCAGCTGTTTGTCGGCCTTCGGGAGGGTTTTTAAAATAGCTTGGCTGCGTTTACGTAATTGGTGAAAACGCATTTTTTTATCAAGCCCAAGCGCGGATTCACCAAATAGCTCGCTTAGCTCACCTGCGGCATTACGTCTAAGTAAATCCATTTGAAAAAAGCGGTCTTGCCCGTGAGCATAACCTAAGCCATAGGCAGCATCGTGGCGAGTTGCTGCAGTAATAACAGCTTGGCCAAGCGTATCACGAGCGACTTTAACGGGCTGTGTCACTGCATCGCTTCGGCCTTTGCCATCAAGGGTAGGTAAACTTAGAGTCAACACGCCGTAAACAATTGCAGTACTGGCGAGCGCTAAAATCACAACAATTAATAGCAACCGTTTGATTACTTTAAACATAAACATACCCTTCAACTTTTTCAATAAACTATTATTAGCATATATTCATATTCATTCTATTAAAAACACTACGAAAAGCGGGTAAAGGGTGAAATAAACATCAAAATCCACGATAATACACAGTTCATGTATTGTGCAGACCTAGTTGAGATCAAAATGACTGAAAAAACATTTATTAAAGGTAAAGACCGCGATTTAGAATCGTCTATCTCTACCATGCAAAACAAGCTAAAAGCGCTAAATATTAATATTGAAGAAGCGCTGTGGCTTAACCCTGTAGCAAACTGTTATTCAGTTCATATAAAAGATAGCGACTGCGGTGTGATGTTTACTAATGGTAAAGGTGCCACTGATAAAGCCTCTATCGCCTCTGCGCTAGGTGAATATTTTGAGCGTTTAAGCTGTAACTACTTTTTTGCTGATTTTTACTTAGGCGAAGAGTTTGCCAATGATGACTTTACTCATTACCCAAACGAGAAATGGTTTAAAGTTGAAAACGATGAAATACCACAGGGTATTATGGATGAAAGCTTATGGGATTATTTTGACCCAGAGCGTGAATTAACCGCATCACACCTTTATGACTTTAACTCTGGCAATTTTGAACGTGGTATTTGTTCTGTACCGTACACTCGTCAGCGCGACAACCAAGACATTTATATTCCGGTGAATGTGATTGGTAATATTTTTGTTTCTAATGGCATGAGTGCCGGTAATACTAAATTTGAAGCCCGTGTTCAGGGGTTATCTGAAGTATTTGAGCGCGCTATTAAAAACCGCATTATTGCCGAAGGTATCAGCTTACCAATCGTGCCTGAAGAGGTGGTAAAACAATACCCTAAAATTCATGAAGCCTGTGAAGAGCTGCGTAGCCATGGCTTCCATTTACGCATTGCGGATGCATCACTAGGCGGTAAATACCCAGTAATGAGCGTCACGCTTATAAACCCTGTTGATGGGTCAGTATTTGCCTCTTTTGGTGCTCACCCTTCATTTGAAGTAGCGCTAGAGCGTACCGTTACCGAATTACTGCAAGGTCGTCGCCTAGATCAACTTGACGTATTCCAACCTGCTACATTTGATAACGACGAAGTCGCTACTCCTGAGAACATTGAACTGCACTTTATTGATTCAAGCGGTTTAATTTCACATGACTTTTTCCGCTCTGAAGCAGATTTTGAATTTGTACATTGGGACTTTAGTGGTTCAACTGAGCAAGAATACAACTTCTGTACTGATTTAATTCATAGCATGGGTCACGATATCTATATTATGGATTACACCCACTTAAACGTGTATGCATGTCGTATTTTAGTTCCTGGTATGTCAGACATTTATCCTGTAGATGAGCTAATTTGGCGCAACAATAATGAAGGCGCTAAATTCCGCGAAGACTTCTTATCGCTTGATCAGTACGATAGCAAACAATGGATGGAAATTTACGACAACCTCGAAGAAGCAGGTCACAGCGATATTATTCGCGCAGCTGAATTCATTGGCTTAGCAACCGACGCCGATACACCTTGGCACACACTACGCATTGGTGAGCTTAAAGCACATTTATGCTTAGCGGCGGGTAATGAAGAAGCTATTGACTGGGTTGATTGGATTTTGCATACCGGCCAAGTAAACGACGAAGCGATGCGTCACTTTCGTTGCTTAAAAGCAATCCTTGAAATTAAATATGATGACGAGCGCGAATATGCAAGTTATCAAGATGCATTAGGTTTAATGTTTGGTAGCGACAATGTCACGCTTGCTATTGAAATTGCTGAAGGTCGTAAATTATTTAACGGCTTAACTTTCCCAGGCTTATCGCTTGAGGGCTTTAAAAAGCATGCAGCACTTCTTGATGGTTACCGCAAATTACACGTTGCAAAGCAACAACATTGGGCGCGCGAAATTAGCGACTCATAACCACACCTAAACTACTAATTATAAAAATAAAATGGCGCACTTTTAACTGCGCCATTTTTATTTCTTCGATAAATTGACTATAGTTAGCCAGTCTTGATTAACAACTTAATTACATTCTATGTCCCCGCAGCGCAAAAACAAACGCACCCGAATTAATAACGCTAAGCTGGCTTTTTTATTATCGCTGGTGTTGATAATCACTATCAGCTTGGTGCTTGATCACGTCAATTATCACCGTGAGAAAGATGCTTATCGATTACGCACTCTGTCGCAGGTAAGTACCTATAGAGCACAACTTGAAGCTGTATTAGTGTCTAATATTCAACTCATTCGTGGCTTAGCTATTGCTGTTGCCGCTGAGCCAAACTTAGATCAAACTCGCTTTGAACAAATTGCAGCTCCCCTTTTTGAAACCTCAAATGAGCTACGTAACATTGGCGCGGCGCCAGACATGGTAATAAAAATGACCCATCCGATTAAAGGTAACGAAAAAGCGATAGGCCTTAATTTTTTGGAAAATAAAGCACAGCGCGAAGATGCCATTAAAGCAAGAGACACGAATACGATCGTGATGGCAGGTCCACTTCAGCTTATCCAAGGCAACGAAGCTTTGATTGCGCGCGTACCAGTATACTTGCCAGAAAATAACGCCTTTTGGGGATTGCTCTCAGTGGTACTCGATATAGAAAAAGTTTATGAAAATTCGGGGATCATTGAACTACAGCAAAATTATAATATAGCAATACAAGGACGTAATGGATTAGGTAAGCAAGGTGGTTTTTTTTTCGGTGACCCCTCTATTACTGATCAAGACCCTCTAGAATTTACTTTAAACTTTCAAGGAGGTGCTTGGCAGCTTTATGTTATACCCAAGCAAGGCTGGCAACCAGTGAGTTCTTCGGTCTGGCCTTTACGGTTCATTATTTTAACCGTGTTAGGCTTGCTCATTTCTGCCTTTTTGTTTTATCTAAAAATACTCAACCGTGAACAAGAAAGCGAAAGAATGCTTGAGGTGATGAGTAATTTAGCACAAGTCGGTGCATGGTCGTTTAACTTAGAAAAAAAACACGTGTTTTGGTCAGATATGACTAAAAAAATACTTGAATACCCATTAGATGAGCAACCAAAATGGTCAGAAAATTTAAACTATTTTAAAGAAGGTGAAAGTAGAGAAAAAATCGCTAAACTGGTTGAAAGAGCAATTAAGCATGGTGAAAGTTACGAAACTGAGCTTGAAGTGATCAATGCAAATGGTCAGCCTGTATGGGCACTTGTTCACGGTGAAGCTGAACATAAAAATGGCCGTTGTATAAGAATATTTGGTTCATTACAAAATATTGATGCCCGTAAAAAAGTAGAATTAGAAAATCGTAAAATTGCTCGTTTTAACGAAACCTTGGCCTCCTTAACGGTGAGTGATGAAATATTAAATGGCAAACTAAGCCAATCTAAAGAATTAATCACGCAGTCTATTTGCCAAGCCCTTGAGGTAAACTGCGCCAGTATAAAATTGTTTAACCAACAAAGAACCCAGCTAATTCAATTTGCGAGTTTTAATCGTTCAGGTAGCGAAAATAATATTCCGTGGCTGCAAGAAACTATTCCTGACTTTTTTACCGCAATAGAACGAAAAGCGATATTTTGTGTTGATAATGCTCAACAACATCCCTACTTAGCCCCCATCAAAGAAAGCTACCTTCAACCGTTTTCAGTCAAGGCGATGCTGTGTGTTCTTATTCCTGCAAGCAGTGGCTCTATTGGAATAGTATGTGCTGAGCAAGATATAGTTAGAACATGGAGCCATAATGAAGAAAGCTTTTTAATTGCTGTAGGGGCTTTAATTGGCAGCCTTTACGCTAGCCAACAACGTATAGAAACAGAGGCACAACTAGTCAGGGCAAAAGAAGCCGCAGAACAAGCTGTGATTGCAAAAAGTGAGTTTTTAGCCAGTATGAGCCATGAAATTCGCACACCCATGAATGGGGTGTTGGGAATGCTTAATATTGTTAAAGCAACCCAATTAGATCAACAACAAAAGCGTCATATTAAACTTGCGCAATCATCTGCAGAGTCATTATTAGAAATTATTAATGATATTTTAGACTTTTCTAAAATAGAGGCTGGCAAGTTAGACATTGAAAATATTCAATTTAATTTACCTCACTTACTGGGTGAAGTGGTTGAGTCATTTGCATTAAGAGCCGAGCAAAATAACACCACGTTAATTTTGGATGCAACACATATCACTAGCAGCGAATTTATTAGCGATCCAAATAGATTACGTCAAATTTTAAGTAACTTAATTGGTAATGCCGTTAAATTCACCCAAAACGGTGAAATATTGATAACCGCTAAAATTGCCCACACACTTGACGCCACAGTTTTAGAATGTGCAATCGCTGACTCAGGTATAGGAATCAGCGCAGAAAAACAGCCCCATTTATTTGATTCATTTACTCAAGCAGACACATCAACCACACGCCAATATGGTGGCACAGGCCTGGGTCTTGCTATTGTCAAGCAGCTGTGTGAGCTCATGGGTGGCGAAGTGAATGTGAGCAGTACACCAAATAAAGGCAGTACATTTTCCTTTTTTATAAAGATAACCCCTCAATTAGTTCAACAGCACGAAGCATATCAAGCAATTAAAAATAAGCGTATTTGGGTTATTGATGATTGCTTACTTAATACCACTATTGCCAAAAAACAATTAACTCGCTGGGGGGCTAAGGTCAGCACGATCTGCGATTACCTGTCTATAAGTGCCTACATTAATAGCCATGAAGATACCCCACCAAACATTGTGCTTGTTGACAGTGCTTTATTTGAACCATTATACGAAGCTCAAGCACTCGCACTTAAGCAGTTTTTAACAAAAAGTAATAGCCATTTAATTATTATGGCTCCCATGAGTTATACAAATAAAAGTGCCACATTTTTAACCGAAGAAACCCTCGTATTTAAACCACTCACCCCTCTTGATTTACAAAATGCGCTGACTGCAAAAAGCTCTATCGAGCAAACACACGTTGGTACACAACTAAAGTCGCTTGCTGCCACTGAGGTTATGACAGATACACTGGCGGCGCATGTTTTATTAGTAGAAGATAATAAAATTAACCAAGTTGTTACCGCTGCTTTTTTAAAACAGTTGAACGTGACATTTGAGATTGCTGAAAATGGTGCTGAGGCAATTGAAAAGTTGAATCAAAACCCAGCTAACACTTATCAATTAATATTAATGGATTGCCAAATGCCTACGATGGATGGCTATCAAGCAACTATTGCCATCAGAGAAGGCAAAGCAGGCAAGGTAAATAAAAACATAACAATAATAGCGCTTACCGCAAACGCAATGCAGGGTGATAAAGACAAATGTTTGGCCACTGGTATGGATGACTATTTAACTAAACCCCTCAATGCCACAACTCTTCATTCTAAGCTCCAGCAATGGCTTACAAGCAAATAACAGTGTAAGCTAAAAATAGGATTTATTAGGTGAGATAAGGTATGCAATTGCAATTATCAATGGAGCAACAACGCGTTATTGGTTGTTTATTAGAAAAACAAAGCACAACACCTGAGCACTACCCTTTATCGTTAAATGCATTAACAAATGCCTGTAATCAAAAATCGAATCGCGCGCCAGTTGTTAATTATACAGAAGAGCAAGTTCAAATAACCGTTGATGAGTTAATCAGTATGCGATTAGTCACTGTAAATGAAGGGCTGTCTGGGCGAGTTAATAAATACGATCATCGTTTTTGTAATACTGAGTTTAGTCACCTGCAATTTGATCAACAGCAAAGGGCGATTATTTGTTTATTATTATTGCGAGGCGCACAAACACCTGGCGAATTAAAAACACGTAGTAGCCGCCTTGCCGACTTTGCTCGTATTGATGATGTTGAAAAGTCACTTGAACAACTAATTCAAAGCAATCATGTTAAAAAGATGCCGCGCGAATCAGGTAAACGGGATTGTCGATATATTCATTTATTTGCAGATCAATCATCTGTGAACGAGGCTTCACTTGAGGCACAAACACACACTGATGATATAAAAAACACTGAGCTAAATGACTTACTTGCAGAAATTGATGAGCTAAAAGCCCAGCTTAAACAAATAAAAGCTCACTTAGGGCTTTAATTCATAAATATGAAATCACATAATAGTTGTTCTATGTAGAGCGTAAAAATTATTTAACTAAAGGAGCGGGCCATGCGCGCCGAGATTATGGCTGAAATGAAAGTTCAGCCTTCGATTGATGTAAACGCTGAAATTAAACGCCGAGTGGATTTTATTAAAGCACGTTTAAAAGCGGCATATTCAACCTCACTTGTACTAGGGATCAGTGGTGGTGTAGATTCAACGACCTGTGGCCGTTTGTGTCAACTTGCTATTGATGAGCTAAACCAAGAACACCCTGACACTCATTATCAATTTATTGCTGTGCGCCTACCTTATGGCGTTCAAGCTGATGAAAGTGAAGCGCAAATGGCGGTTGATTTCATTAAGCCGAGCACCCGCATGACGGTAAACATTAAACCCGCAACCGATGCACTGCATGAGCAGACAATGGCAACTCTCGCGGGTACCGAACAAACACTCCCTTCGCAAGATAAAATCGATTTTATTAAAGGTAATGTCAAAGCTCGCCAACGCATGATTGCGCAATATGAAATAGCCGGCTTTTGCCAAGGCTTAGTGGTCGGTACCGATCATAGTGCTGAAAATATTACTGGTTTTTACACTAAATTTGGTGATGGTGCATGCGATTTGGCTCCTTTATTTGGCCTATCAAAACGCCAAGTTCGTGCATTAGCAACCACATTGGGTGCGCCTGCGTTTTTAGTTGAGAAAGCACCAACAGCGGATTTAGAAAGTGATAGACCAGGACTAACAGACGAAGAAGCACTTGGCTTAAGTTATGAAGAAATTGATGACTTTTTAGAAGGTAAAGCAGTTTCAAGTTATGTAGAAGAAACGCTAATTGCAATTTACCAGCGCACGCAACATAAGCGCCAGCCTATTCCAACAATATACGATGCTTTTTAAATCAATATTATGAGCGTGATTTAACTGATCGAGCCGCTTGTATTTTACGTAAACATGACGTGAAAATAAGTGGCTTAAATTTTTAAACGTTAACCTTAACGCTTGCCAACAGAGAGTTTTATATTTTATGACCCCCCCTATTTTGATTACTGGTGCAGCACAACGTATAGGGCTTGCGCTGGCAAAGCACTTTATAGCCCAAGGGCAAGCGGTCATTATTACTTATCGGACCCGTCATGAGGCTGTTGATTCGTTGGAACAACAAGGGGTTACCTGTCTTTATGCTGACTTTAGTACTGATGAGGGCATTAATACTTTTATTACGTTGCTTAAATCACACACTGACTCACTCAGGGCAGTTATTCATAATGCATCAAGCTGGGACTGTGAAGCTAACAACCCTCACTTTGAGCAGCTGTTTGACAATATGATGCGCATTCATGCAAAAACACCGTACTTGGTAAACTTACATTGCGCAGATTTACTATTAAATTATCAGGCGTCGCATGCTAAACCCGCTGACATTATTCATTTGACTGATTATGTAGTGGAAACAGGCAGTCCAAAGCATCTTGCTTATGCGGCCAGTAAAGCCGCACTGGATAACTTAACTAAATCATTTAGCGCTAAATACGCACCTAACATAAAAGTGAATTCAGTCGCGCCATCATTAATTATTTTTAACCAACATGATGATGAGCAGTACCGCGCTAAAACTTTAAAAAAATCATTAATGGGTATCGAACCTGGATGCCAAGAAATTATCAATAGTATAGACCTACTACTGAACAGCCATTACATCACAGGGCGTGCTTTACCTGTTGATGGTGGTCGCCATCTTAAGTAAGTCATCTAATAAAACTGAGAAACTTATGCATAACGAATTAAAAGAAAGCTATCAAAAAATTATAACTGCTGTAGGTGAAGACGCTGAACGTGAAGGGTTACTTGATACCCCAAAACGCGCTGCAAAAGCGATGGAGTACCTTACTCAAGGATATCGTCAAACGCTTAACGAAATCACGAACAATGCGGTATTCACCTCTGACGCTGACGACATGGTATTGATACAAGATATCGAGCTTTACTCTATGTGTGAACATCATTTACTCCCTTTTATTGGCCGTTGTCATATTGCTTATATCCCTGATGGCAAAGTATTAGGCTTATCTAAGTTTGCGCGTATTGTTGATATGTTTTCGCGCCGTTTTCAAATTCAAGAACAGCTTACCCATCAAATTGCAAAAGCGGTTGAGGAAGTAACTGGTGCAAAAGGTGTGGGTGTAATTGTTGAAGCAAAACACATGTGTATGATGATGCGTGGTGTAGAAAAGCAAAACTCAAGCATGCGTACCTCGGTAATGCTAGGAAACTTTAGAGCCGATCCGAAAACACGTAATGAGTTTTTACAGCTGATCAAAGGATAATGTATGGCAAACGCAATTATTAATGTGACTAATTTACGACTACGCACATTTATAGGTTTTAATCCTGATGAGCGTGAAAAAAAACAAGATGTGGTCATTAACCTTGAAATTCACTACCCTGCTGATCAAGCTTGTGAAACAGATGAAGTAGACCAAGCACTTAACTACAAAGTGATTACTAAAGAGGTGATTAGCTTAGTAGAGCAAGGACACTTTTTATTGTTAGAAAAACTAGTTGCTGAAATTCTTGCTGTTTGCCACTCACACCCAAGTGTTAATTATGCTAAGGCTCGAGTAGATAAACCTCATGCGTTGCGCTTTGCCGATTCGGTTTCTTTAACCCTCGACTGGCACAAATAATCCAACGGCAAGGGCTATTACCGCTAAATAACGTAACCCCTTGCCGAGCGTTACCAGCACTAAAAATGTAGTAAAGCGAACTTTAAACACGCCGCCAATAACGGTTAGTGGGTCGCCAACGATGGGCAGCCAAGCAAACAACAGGCTATAAACACCATATTTATTAAACTGCTGTTGTGCTTTTTTAAGCCCTTTTTCAGATACTGGAAACCATTTTTTATCTTTAAAACGCAATGCCTGCGTCCCTAACCAATAGTTAACACAACTGCCCAGTACATTACCCAAGGTTGCTGCAAACCAAATCAGCCATAAGTTAGTATTGCCTTGCATGATCATGCCACTCATCAATACTTCAGACGAGCTAGGTAATAACGTGGCAGATATAAATGCTGTAAAAAATAATGTTATATAGAGCATTTTTTCCTTATGACTAAAAACTAAACCCAGCAATTAGCTGGGTTTAACGATTTTTTAACTTAAAACCAAAGCGCTGAATAATAAAAACAGTTATTTTATCAAATTTAAGCTAAGGGGATAATTAAACTCTTTGCCATCGTTGGCTTTCACGCTTGCGATAACCACCATCACAAATGAAAAAATAGCCACCATAGGTAACAGTAGTAAACCAACCGCTGCAAAAATTAGTAAAAAACAAACAAAATAAGCTATAGCCATAGTAATTTGAAAATTAAGGGCTTTTTTTCCATGTATATCAACAATTGGCATTTCATCTTTTTTAATTAACCAGATAATAAGAGGGCCGAGTACCGACCCAAATGGCACAATAAACCCCGCTAATGCACTTAAATGACATAACATTGCCCAGGTGCGGTCATCTTTATTGACGACTTTAATCTCTTGATTTTGTTCCATTACACTCTCCCTTCTCGTTTTTATTTTGCGCTAAAATGATATTCACACTCATTAGCCACCTTAATGTAAATGCTTATTTATCCAATGCAAAGCATTTGTGTATATTTAAAAATAAAAAAGCGCAGCAAATAGCTGCGCTTATTGATATTGCCAGACCAGTTACTTATTCACACCCGCTAAATCAAGCATAAAAGCATAATTTAAGGCAGTATCTTCTAAGCGTTTGAAGCGACCTGATGCACCTCCGTGCCCTGCTTCCATATCAATTTTAAACAGTAGCTTATTATCATCTGTTTTGTAATCTCGCAGCTTAGCCACCCACTTTGCAGGCTCAAAATATTGTACCTGCGAATCATGTAAGCCAGTAGTAACTAACATATTTGGGTAATCTTGCTTACTGACCTGATCATAAGGTGAATACGATAACATATACTCATAGTATTCTTTCTCGTTAGGGTTACCCCACTCACCGTATTCGTTGGTTGTAAGTGGAATACTTGCATCAAGCATCGTGGTCACTACATCAACAAATGGAACTGCAGCCACCATACCTTTATACAACTCAGGAGCTTGGTTTGCCACTGCCCCCATTAACAAGCCACCCGCACTGCCACCTTGAGCAAATATTTTATCTTTTGCACCATACTTTTGCTCAACCAATGCCTTGGTAACATCTACAAAGTCGTTAAAGGTGTTCTTTTTAGTCAGTAGTTTACCGTCCTCATACCAAGGGCGACCTAGCATTTGTGAACCACGAATATGCGCAATGGCAAATACAAAACCCCGATCGAGCAAACTTAAGCGAGCGCTAGAAAAGGTAGGATCCATGGTCGCGCCATACGAGCCATAACCATATTGTAGCAGCGGATTAGTCCCCTCTTTTTTAAACATGTCTTTGCGATAGACTAGGCTTACCGGTACTTTAATACCATCTCGTGCAGTGACAAAAATTCGCTCTGATGCGTAATTATCTGCACTAAAATCACCGAGTACTTTTTGTTGTTTAAGTAATGTTTTATTGCCAGTAGCTAAATTAACATCATACGATGAAGCGGGTGTTGTCATACTGGTATAATACACACGTAATGTATCGCTATTTAAATCATTGTTACCGTAGGTGCTAATTGTATAAGCACTGTCGTTAAAACTAAGCGGTATCTCTTTACCCGTGGTTAAGTTACGAGCAATAATAGTCGACTGACCCATTTCACGCTGCTGATACACTAAGTAGTCGTTAAATAAGTCGATGCCTTCTAATTTTATATTATCGCGGGCAGGGATCACACTTTGCCAATTTGCTTTATCACCGGCTTTATCAATATCAACTTTCATAAGCTGAAAGTTAACCGCATTTAAATTAGTGACAATGTAGTAAGTATTACCCAGCTTAGAAATTCCATACTCCAGATCCGCTTCACGTTCAATCAAGCGTTTTGGCATAGCCTTAACATCATCAGCACTTAAAACCGATACACCTGACGCAGTTGTACTGCTGTGCCAAATATAAATTTCTGAATCGTCTTTGCTTTTGCTTATACCAGTGTAATAGCTTGTGTCTGTTTCTTCGTAAACCAGCTCATCATCGCTTTGTGGGGTACCGAGCGTATGACGATAAACTTGATAACCTAGTAAAGTTTGTAAATCTTTTTTTATGTAATAAAGCGTTTTGTTGTCGTTTGCCCAAACAACACTGCCATTCGTACCTTTAAGCGTATCTTCGAGTAATTTACCAGTGCTTAAGTCTTTTATTTTTATATCATAAATACGACGACTTACGGTATCTTCACCATATGCCATTAAATTGCCGTTTGGACTTACATCTAAACCACTTACGGCATAATAATCATGTTCCTTAGCTAGCTCGTTTACATCTAAAATAACCTGCTGGTCAGTGCCTGCAAAATCACTACTACGTACATAAGTTGCGTATTCGTTATCACCGCGAGTTTGTGATGAATAATAATAGTTACCGTTTTTAACTGGCACTGAATCATCGTCTTTTTGAATTCGCCCTTTTAGCTCTTCAAATAACCTAGTTTGTAACGTTTTTGTGTGCGCAAGCATTGCATCTGTATAAGCATTTTCAGCCTCAAGGTAACTAAGTACCTCAGGATCTTTTCGCTCATCATCACGCATCCAATAATAATTATCGATACGCGTGTCGCCATGGACTGTCATTTTATGCGGTACTTTCTTCGCAATAGGCGGCATTACCGCGATTTGAGATACAGACTGTTCAGTAGGCGTGTTTTGTTTAACTTCAGGCGCTTTGTTACATCCACCTAAAATAGCTAAGGAAATAAAAGTAAGAACAAATGGGGTATGTTTCATTGATTGGAATCTCTGTAAGTTTTATTTTTATTAAATATACCTAATATTTAATAACACGGAGATTTAGTTTGTGAAGCTATGTAAAAAGGGAGCCGAAGCTCCCTTTAAATAACATTTAAGTTAATACACTACTTTTGCTTACGACGACGCATAAAGGCAAACGGCGCTACAAGTAATGTTAACCAAGCTAACGAACCTGAAGAGCTTTTCTTAGTAGGCTCTGGAGTAACAACTACAGGTGGTACTACTTTAGTAACGGTTATTGTTACCATTGCAGGCTCTGACACATTACCACGAACATCAATCGCAACAACTTCCATTTCTGCAGATGTATCACCCGCTAATAAAGTGGTATCTGCAACCACAATTTGACCTTCTGCATCAACAGCAAGACCAAGGTTTGTATTAGATTGAACATAGTACTCTGAAATAGCTAAGTCTAAGTCTGATTCTTCAATAGTAAGCGCACCTACTACAGTTCCATCAGCTGCATCTTCAGAAACACTAAACTCACCACCAACCAGCGTTGGAGCTTCAACGTCTGGTAACTCTAGGTCTTCAGCTGCCATTACTTTAATAATGTTAGTACCTGAACCTTGCGATAATGCAAACGGGCCGCTTGCAGAAACAACCGCTTTCTCACCAGGTTTAAGTGAAGAAATTGCTTCACCTGTCTCATAAGAGGTCATTTCAACTGCTGGTTGTACGCCAAATACTGTTGAACCTGTTACGCTGTCTGTTTCACTGTAAACACCAGTTTGGTAACTAGGGTAGCCTACCGATACTTTGAAGTTCATTTGCTCACCAAGAAGCGAAGCATCAATATTCATTAACTCTGAACAACCTGAGAAAGTAACTGTGTCTTCTCCTGCAGCATGGAAAAGCGGCGTACCCCATTGCCATGCATCATTACCAGCGCCATCAGTTGTACCAATTAATGTGCGGCTACGACCTGGGAATGCAGTTGTGCGACCACGGTCATTTAAGTTTTGCATGAACTGATCAGATACACCGTCATTGTTGGTATCTATTTCAATTCTATAACCCGCTTGGAAAGTATGAGTTAACGGATCTCGTAGTTGTATTGATGACGTAATATAAATTCCTGAATCACAGAAATCTGCATTGAATGCAGAGAATGTAGTAGACAGGATATTAAATTCAGCATCTTCAACTGATTTTTCTGTCCCCATTGCAACAATACTTTCAGCTTGTGGAGAAATTTCAGTTTGACCTGTATTTTCAATAACCAATGCCATTTCATTGTTAACAATTTCAGGTGAGTAGCTCAACTGAGTCGCAGCTTTTGGCATTGCATGATAAACAACATGTAAATCGTGATCGCCATCTGTAGATGCATCATCAAATACTAACGCACCATCAAACTCTACTGATGTTAATGCAGCACTTCTTGCTGCAATATCCTCTTCACTGAATGGATTTTCTAATTCCCATGCAGGTAATTTACTTGGATCAACCGTCATTGTAATATCAAAGTTAATCGCTTGACCTGCCGGTACTGTTATAGATTCAGGGAAATCCCAACTAACTGCGCCCGTATCAATATCATTTTGGTAGCGCGCTTCTGTGCGAAGATTATAAGTTTTTGCATCTGCAGAGAAGTTCTTAACTGTTACTGTTTTAGTAATTGAACCTGTTTCCGCTAAACTTACTAAACCATAAGATAGTGCAGCTTGTTTTGTGTCAAACTCACTATTATGGACCCATGCAGCAACTGGCAAGTTAGCCGCCTTAGTCACATCAACTAAACCAGCACCTATCATACTAATTGGCGCAAGCTCTGAATCAGGATTAATAGCTAGAGGCTCATTTGTTACGTTTAAGTTTGCTGCATTCATGATTGTTGCTTTAATCTCAAACGCATTACGCTCAGGATGCGCTTCACGGATCATTGCAACAGCGCCTGCTGTAATTGGGCCAGAGAAAGATGTGCCTGAAACAGGGTTTGTGCCTGTTTGCGTGCCTGCTGCTGCTACATCAATGCTCGTACCTGGCGCTGTAATTTCTGGTTTTAATAACCCATCCATAGAAGGACCACGAGATGAGAATGTTGCAACCGCACCTGCCGTTGTTTTAATTTCAACGCTAATATCAAATGTTGCAGGGCCGCCAGCTGCTAATTGTGCTTTTAAAGCAGCGCCTGCAGCAAAATTAATACCTACGTTTTTAATAGTTACGTCCGCATCAGAACCACCCATAGGTGCTGGGGTACCATCGTCGGTATTATTCGCGATCATTACAAACTCGGCACCATTTGCTTGTGCATTCAATACTTTTTGCGTAAAGGCACATGCACCACGGTCGATTAATACTGCTTTGCCTGTAAAGTCAACATCTGCAGCAAATTCAGTACAACCATCCTGGTTTGTATCAGGATAAACTAATTCAATATCTGCACCTGAAATAGCAAAATCTTCTTGAGGACCAAAACCTGATGCCTGGATATTACCTTCAACGCCAGCAACAGTACCTGATGCCACACCGATTTCAGTTGTTGGGTGAGTCATAGCGCCAACAGATAGTGCGTTAGGTGTAGTACTTGGACCACCAACACGGAACGGATTATCACCATCGTTACCAGCAGAAATAACCATATTCACACCTAAATCAACTGCACGTTGAACTAAGTACTGTGTACCACCACCCGTGTAAGTGTCACCAAATTCACCACCAAGAGACATATTCATTACATCAACACGGTCTGAAATATCGCCATCACCGTTAGGATCCATTGCAGCTTCTAGAGCAGCCGCTTGCGCATCGCCAGGACAACCGCCGCCACATACTGAGTAAGCGTAAAGTTCAACGTCAGGCGCAATACCATTTACAGAGTTTGCAGATGATGTACCGTGATTAGTTGGATCACCCGTTGATGGCGAGTTAGCGGCATCATTTTCAATAGGGTCGGCATCATCACGTATAAAGTCGTAACCACCTTGTACAATGCCTTGTGGCCATGCAACTGATGTTGGATCTGCCTGTGCGGCTAGGTAAGCTTCAACAGTGCCTGCGCCACCGAAAGCAGCATGAGTGTAATCGATACCCGTATCAAGTACAGCAACACGCTGACCTTTACCACTTGCAATACCATCAGTAATTAACGGCTTGGCATTAATATATTCTGAACTGGCTGCAACATGTAACTCACGATCGAACATTGGTAAAACTCTAGCAACACGATCATCTTTTGCAATTTTTGCTAACGCTTCAGGGGTTGCTTGAACAATTAACGTTGGCGCTAAAATTTTAGTTTTGCCAATTACCTTAGCATTAAAATCTAGGCTGCTAAGCTCAAGCGCCATTATGTCCTGTAGCTGCTCAACCTGAGCCGTTACTTCACGGTTAGATGATACTTGGTAGGTTCCAGCAGCAACTGCATCAACTGAGGTTTTTGCTTTTAAAACAATCATGTGGGCTGAAGGCGCTTTTTTATCAGCTGCCAATTCTTTTATTTGCTCTACTTGCTTGTTAGTCATTGTAGTATTTGGCAAAGTCGCAGCATTGGCAAATGTTGCCACAAATGCACCCGATACAGCTGTCGCGATTGCTGTTCTTTTAATTATATTATTAGACATCGTTTCCCCTAGGATAGTTTATGTATTATTGTATTTACTAGTTTCAATTCCATTGATTGATAACTACGAATATAAAGCGTCAGCCTTTGCGCCTGCAACAGCATTGCTACATTAAAGTTACACAAAAAAACAACCACCTTGAAAAATCACCATAAAATATTGATTTAAAAGGAAAATAAAACACATTCAGTTTGTAAAAAATTGTAAACAAAAAGATTTAAATTGAGAGATAAATGAACAACGATGTAATTAATATTTTAACTATGGCCAAAGTCATTCAAACAGCCGTTGCCCCTGTTTTTTTAATTACAGGTATTGCGGCAACACTTGGGGTGCTATCCAACCGTTTGGCACGTATTACAGACAGAGCCAGGCAGTTAGAGCGAAAATTAAAAGTTAGCACCGATGAAGAATTTAACTTGTCTCTAACTACTGAACTAAGGGCGCTTCTTAAGCGCTCCCGCTGCATACATATTGCCTTTAGTTTAAGTGTATTAAGTGCATTATTAGTCTGTGCTGTGGTTATGCTGTTATTTTTATCGCACATACAATCGATTAATTTAGGCGTCACTATTGGTAGTTGTTTTGTTGGTGCAATGGCATTGCTAATATGTGCATTTATGTCATTACTTGGCGAGGTATTTTTAGCAACCCGCAGTATGCGTCGAGGAATGATATTTGCTGATATTGATATAAACGACTAAAGGCATTGCTTTAACTTGAATTAAAGCGTTAGCTAATATACAAATACAATCAAATAACCGTCAAAGGAGTAGAGTAAAGTGAAATTGAAGCAAGTATTTATCGGGGCATTACTATCTACATGGCACGTATTACAGACAGAGCCAGGCAGTTAGAGCGAAAATTAAAAGTTAGCAC